>CAYUEQ010000026.1:10927-12823 GCA_964443805.1 uncultured Muribaculaceae bacterium | reverse complement strand
TTTCAGTACTAACAAAAAAATAGGCAAAGCTTAGACCACCAAAAAAGAGGATAAATGTGATGATTGATATAATTATTGGTACTTTGTATTTCTTCATTATTTTCCTCCTTTTATTATATATATAATATCATTTGTAATATTTAAAATCAAGTTAATTGACAAAGAAAAAGAACTTAAACAGTCATAAGTTCTTTTTCTTTATCTTTTGCTTTTTCTTCGACAATTTTATTGTACTTGTTTATAAGTTCTTGAATGTTTTCCAATTCTAGTTTTTCTTGATCTTCAGATAAATCTTGTTTTTTTATTTCGTTATTTGCATCTTGTCTTATATTTCTAAGAGTTATTTTAGTATCTTCAGCTGTTGATTTTGCTTCTTTTACATATTCTTTTCTTCGTTCTTCTGTTAATTCAGGTATTGTTAGTATTATCATTTCTCCGTTGTTAGTTGGTGATATACCTAAATCTGCTTCAAATATTGCTTTTTCAATATCTTTTAATGAACTTTTATCAAATGGTTTAATCATCAGTTGTCTAGCCTCTGGTATAGTTATATTAGCAAGTGATTGGATTGGTGTTGGTACACCATAGTAATCAACATTAATTCCATTTAATATAGTAGGATTAGCTCTACCAGCTCTTATATTAACTAACCTAGCATCTAAGTTAGCTATTGCTTTTTCCATTTTTTCTTTTGTTTGTTTTTCAATCATTTATTAATTTATCTCTCCTTATTTAATTTAATTTTACTATATTATTTTATTTGTTGCAAGTTGCAATATAAAAATCGAGCAACCTCGATTTTATATAGTAAAGAAAATAAATGCTAGTAATAATCCTAATATAATTAAGACAGTTCCTCTTATTAAGTGGATTTTTCTTTGTTTAGGATCCATTTTATTTTCCAACTTGATTCATAACTTCTGATGCAAAGTCATCATTTCTTTTTTCCATGCCTTCGCCAACTTCATAACGAACCATACTTTTTAATACTCCACCATTGTTAGTTACATATTTTTCTACACTGATTCCACTTTCTTTAATAAAATCTTGATCAGCTAGACATATTTCTTTGAAGTATTTTTTAATTCTTCCATCTACCATTTTAATAGCAATTTCTTCAGGTTTTCCTTCTTTAATAGCCATTTCTTTAAATACTTCTTTTTCTCTATTAATAACATCTTCTGGTACTTCAGTAGAGAATACATATTCTGGTTTCATTGCTGCAGCTTGCATTGCAACATCTTTAGCAACATCTACGTTTGCTCCTTCAACTACAACTAAAGTAGCAATCTTTCCACCCATATGTAAGTATTCACCAAAGTTTTCATTGTCTTCTTTAGTAATTACTTCTATTCTTCTTAATGATAATTTTTCACCGATTTTAGAAGTCTTAGCAATTATTAAATCATTAATAGTACCTTCTTCTGATTTAAGTTCTAATGCACCATTAACATCTGTAACATCACTATTTAAAATAGCATTACCAATGTCATCTATCATAGCTTGGAATTCTGTATTTTTAGATACAAAATCCGTTTCTGAATTTACTTCTATTACAACTGCCTTATTATCTTTAATAAATATTTTTGCTAGACCTTCTGCTGCAATTCTAGATTCTTTTTTAGCTGCTTTAACCATTCCATTTTCTCTTAAGTAATCAATTGCTTTTTCAATATTACCTTCGGTTTGTTCTAAAGCTTTCTTAGCATCCATCATTCCTGCACCAGTTCTGTCTCTTAATTCTTTAACTAAACTTGCACTAATCATTATAATTCCTCCTATTCTTGTATTAATTTTATAATTTCATCTTTTTTCAAAGTTGAATAACCTTTTAATCCTTTTTCTTTTGCTATTGCTTTTAATTCTGTAAGTTTTTTAGCAGATAAATCTTCTTTG
>CAYUEQ010000026.1:0-10827 GCA_964443805.1 uncultured Muribaculaceae bacterium | reverse complement strand
TTTCTTTAGTTTTTTCTTCTTTGATTTCTTTAGTTGCTTCTTCTGCCAAGTTTTCAGCTACTTCTTGTTTTTCTTCTGTTTTAACTTCTTCTTGTTCTACTTTTTTAATAGCTTCTTTTTGTTGTTCTTTTTCTAAGTTAGCTCTATCTTCTGGTGTTAGAAAGTTTTCCATTTCTAATCCTTTTGCCTCACAAATAGCATTGCTTAGAACTCCTAGAATTAATTTAACTGATCTAACTGCATCATCATTTGCAGGTATTACATAATCTACATCATCTGGATCACAGTTAGTATCTACAATTCCAATTACTGGAATATTAAGTTTTCTTGCTTCTTTAATTGCACTTATTTCTTTTTTAGGATCAGTTATGATCATCGCTTGTGGTAATTTAACCATATCTCTGATTCCACATAACACACGATTTAATTTTTCATATTCCTTTTTAAGTCCAATTACTTCTTTTTTTGGTAAGACGTCAAATACCCCTTCTTTTTCCATTACTTCTATTTCTTCAAGTCTTTTAATTCTCTGTCTAATGGTTCTAAAGTTAGTAAGTGTTCCTCCTAACCAACGTTCAGTTACATAGTAACTTTTAGATCTTTCCGCCTCTTCTTTTGAAGCATCAGATGCTTGTTTTTTGGTTCCAACAAAAATGAAGTTTCCTCCATTTGCAGCAATTTCTTTTATTACTGCATAAGCCTCTTCTATTTTTTCTTTAGTTTTTTGTAAGTCGATAATATAAATATCATCTCTAGTTGTAAAAATATACTCTTTCATTTTTGGATTCCATCTTTTAGTTTGATGACCAAAATGAACACCAGCTTCTAATAAATAATTCATTGAAACTACAGCCATAAATATTTCCTCCTTCGTTTTTCATCCAAACAATTCTTCTTTAAGTATTCACCTAATGGCACTCGAAACTTAAATCATCGTTTGTGTCTATTTGGTTGCTTGACAACCTACTCAATTCTAACAAAAAAGACTTATAATTACAAGTCTTTTACTATAGTATATGTTTAAAATTAGTTGTTTTTCTTAATTTTAGTACTTTTACTAAGATGTTTCTCAATCTTTTTATCTATTATTAGCATTATTAATACTAAAATATATGCGAAATAAGTGTAGATAAACAACAATAAATAAGTCGTTGATAAATTTTTAGTTACATAAAAATATATAAAAGGAAAGATAGAAATTAATAGTGATAATAAAAACATAATTTTATTTTTGGTAGTAAGTTTAAATTTCTTTTTAGTTGTTATATCTTCATGAATTAAATCTATATATAAGTATAGATTAATTGTAAAAAATAATATCTTATTTACTAATTCATTATCAAATTTCATGAAATAAATAAATAATATAATTAAAAGGAACGGCATTATTTTAAAATTCTTTTTAAACCATTTAAAATATTTAGGTTCTTTATTTAAATCGATATCTTTTAAGGCGTTTTTACAACGTAATAAGTAATATAACAACCATATTATAAACGTCAAATATATAATTACTTCATCCATACTACACCTCCAAAACATCAATTAACAATCATTTTTCCTGTATATTTATTCTGATATTTTTTTATAAAATTTCCTATTAATTCATGATCAAACTCATTTTTATTTAATATATTAATTACTATATTATCTATATCATAAATATCTAAAATATTAAAAACTTTTTTTTCTAATATATCTACTGTATTAAAATTAATCATGTCCGTAAGATCGACAAACAAAGTTTCTTTTGTATAAAAAATATCCATATAATCACCTATTTTATTTAATCATTGATAGATAAAGTTTTCTACCAAATCGACAAAACTAGGTTTATTCTTTAAATAAGAAAATAAAATCTAAAATAGCGACTTCGTCTCCTCTTTTAGCACCAAGAGCTTCTAATTCTTCTTCTACTCCCATACCTTTTAACTTTCTTCCAAATCTTATAACAGCAGCATCATTATCAAACTTAGTCATTTTAAATAACTTTTCTATTTCCTCACCACTTAAAACCCATAAGTCTCCTTGTTTAGTTATTTTAAATGGTTTGTTTTCTTTATATTCAATTACTACACTAGTATCATATTCATCTTCTTGGTAGATATCTTGATCTACTTCATCTAATAAATCAGCAGTTTTTTCCATAAGTTTATCGATTCCGATATTATTTAATGCACTTATTTCAATAACTTCTAACTTAGGAAATGCTTTTTTAAACAACTTTAAATTATCATCAGCATTCGGTAAATCCATTTTATTAGCAACTACCAGTTGGTTTTTATTACTTAGTTTAGTACTATAATTTTTTAGTTCATTATTAATAATTTTATAATCTTCGATTGGATCTCTTGCTTCTGATCCACTCATATCAATGATATGAAGGATTATTCTAGTTCTTGATGTATGTCTTAAAAATCTGTCCCCTAAGCCAGCTCCCTCAGATGCGCCTTCAATTAATCCTGGTAAATCAGCTATTATAAAGTTACGATGATCTGAAAGCATTACTTTTCCTAAATTAGGTGAAAGTGTTGTAAAGTGATATGCAGCTATTTTAGGTTTAGCACTTGTTACAAATGATAATAAAGTGCTCTTTCCTACACTCGGAAGCCCTACTAAACCAACATCTGCCAGAACTTTTAATTCACACTTTATTGTTAACTCTTGTCCTGGTTCACCATACTCACTAATTGTTGGAGCTTTATTTCCTTTGGTTGCAAATGATTTATTCCCACGTCCACCACGACCTCCATTTGCAATAAGAGCTTCTTGTCCATCGTGAGTTAAATCAGCTATTGTAAGATTAGTTTCATTATCGATGATTGTTGTTCCCATCGGAACTTTAATTATTACATCCTCAGCATTCTTTCCGTTTCTGTTTGATCCTTGTCCATTAGTTCCTTTATGTCCTTTAATAGTTTTTTGATATCTTAAATCAAATAAAGTTTTTAAACCTTTTTCTGCTTTAAAAACTATATTACTTCCGTTTCCACCATTGCCACCATCTGGTCCTCCCAATGGTACAAATTTTTCTCGGCGAAAAGAGGTGCAGCCATCTCCACCTTTTCCCGCTTCTACTTTTATAATTATTTCGTCGACAAACATATTAATCACCTCGTTAATTGTACCACACTGTTTTGATTTCTATCAACACGCAACTCTTAAAATATTACCTGTTTCGTATGTAAAATGTATTTTTAAATAATCTGAACATGATGGTGCACTGCACGAACCTTCATAAACTTTAACACTATATGTTGTATTTGGACTTACTGTTAAATTTACAGAGCCGGTTTTAGTATCAGGTCCTGGTCCCCATTTTGTTGTATTATTTTTAATTTGAACAGATGAGGTGTCACAACTAGCCTGGTTTGTAGTCAGACATAAATTTCTAGTACGAGACTGGATATAACTTGTTGTATTGTAAGCATCTACTCGCCAGTTGATTTTTACTACTGCACTTGATGAAGTTGAGGAAACAACAGATACTGATGTTATTTGGAAACCATTTTGTCCTTCTACTCGATTTTTAGATAAAGCTTTATATTGAGTGCCAATATTCCAGGTTGTAAGAGTATCACATTTAATACTAGCTACTGCTGAACAACTTTGAGTATTACCAGCACGATCTCTTACAAAACCATAAAATCTAGTATTATGAGTTCCAGCCATTGATTTAACTGAATTATAGGTAGCTGTTGAACTTTTACTCATCCCATAAGAAGCAACACCACTATTACCATCAGAATATGATAACACCATATTAGTTCCACTTTGAGATACTGAACAACTTGGTTTTGCTTTATCGACATATACATTTGCTGTTCGCGCTGGACAACTTCTTGAGTTTCCCGCTTTATCTTTTATGGTGTAAGCTGAGATTGTTCCTCTCGTTGCTGTAGTTGAGAATGTATGTGATGCAGTGGTGGTAGAACATCCGCTATGAGAATCACTACAGCCTTTATATATTATTCTATTACCATTTGTCCATGAAGTACTATCTCCACTTTGAGTACAAGATGGAGCTGTTTTATCAACATATACATTTGCTGTTCGAGCTGGACAACTTCTTGTGTTTCCTGCTTTATCAGTTATTGTATAAGCTGCTATTGATGATGTTTTAGTTGTAGATGAAAATGTCTGTGAAGTCGTTGCAGTTGCACATCCACTGTGAGTATCACTACAGCCTTTTCTTATTACTCTATTAGTATTTATCCATGAAGTACTATCTCCACTACTAGAACATGTGGGAGCTGTTTTATCGACATATACATTTGCTGTTTTGGCTGGACAAGTTCTTTTGTTTCCTGCTTTATCAGTTATTGTATAGGCTGCAAGTGTAGCGGTTTGGGTTGATGTTGAAAATGTTTGTGTCATATCTTCTGTTGCACATCCACTATGAGCATCACTACATTTTTTTACAATTGTTCTATTTCCATTTGTCCATGTTGTACTCTCTCCACTTGTTGAACAAGTTGGATCTGTTTTATCGACATATACATTTGCTGTTCGAGCTGGACATGCAGTTGTATTCCCCGCTGCATCAGTTATTGTATAAGCTGCTATTGTAGCAGTTTGGGTTGATGTTGAAAACGATTGAGAAGTAGTGTTTGTTATGCAACCACTTAAAGCATCGTTACACCCTTTTGTTATTGTACGATTTTGATTAGTCCACGATGTACTATCTCCACCATTTATACACGTTGGAGCTGTTTTATCAATTTTAGTTTTTAGGATTCCAATTGATTTCCCGACTACACCATTTTCTAATTTCCTAAAGTATACTGGAACTTCATCTCCATCTTTATTTTGAATAAATCCAGTACTAGGTAAATTATTCCACTTTAATAAATCTAAACTATATTCGTAAGTAACATTTTCTTTTAAATTTGGAACTAAGATAACATTTTGATTAGTCCACTTATTATCGTATTTAGTTTTAGTTGTTGGATAGTTATTTGCATAATATGCACTTACTTCTAATGTTTCATCAATTTTATATTCTTTAATTCTTGCAGTTATACTTTGTTTTGTTTCTCTGGAAGTAGTATCGTAAATTTTAATTGTTGCTGTATGAGTTAAAACTGGTTTTCCGCTGATAATATCAGTAAAATAATTTATATTATTAAATGTATAGTTATTACAAGCATTACCTTTTAATTTACCACTTGTAAATGATGCGTAATAGCCTTTTAAATCATTTAATTCGTATACACAATAATCCATTGTTACATCCGTAGGTATTTTAATCTCTGCTTTTAATTTTATTTGATTAGATGTTAAACCACTTGTATCTTGTTTCAATTTAACAGCAATACTTTTAGCATCATATTTAGCATAAACATTATCTTTTTCAAAATAAATTAAGACACTTCCGTCAATAAATTCTTTATCTCTTCTTGGATCGAGTATTTTTGTTTTAGTTTCATCATCACCATCAACATAACCTAAAGAAATTAATTCTTCTACTTTTATTGTAGTTGTAGTTAATTTTTTTATTTCATCTAAATTCGCATTAGCATATTTTAAGGATGATGTTTCTATTTCTTTTATTTTAGCATCATAAATCGTCTGATAATTATTATCAGTTATTTTTTGATAAACAAAAACAACCGCAACTGAAATAGTTCCTATAATTGCTATTGATATTAACAATTCAATCAAAGTAAACCCTTTTTTCAAATTCAAAACCTACCTTTATTCTACTTAAAATATAACAAATAAAGTTAAAATTTACAACATAAATTACTTAATAAAAAAATAAGTGTTTTACACTACTGCATAAACACTTATTTTTTTCTTATCTCTTCCAAGTCTTTCATATTTAACTACACCATCTATTTTTGCAAATAAGGTATGATCTTTACCCATTCCTACATTAGTTCCTGGATAAATTCTTGTTCCTCTTTGGCGATAGATTATACTTCCAGCACTAGCCATTTGACCATCTGCTATTTTAGCACCTAATCGACGACCTGCTGAATCTCGATTGTTCTGCGTAGAAGATTGACCTTTTTTACTAGCGAATAATTGAATATTTAATTTTAATAATTTCATCTTCACACCATCTTTCTTATTTCTAAATTATTTGGATATTGTTTATTTAATTCATCAAGTAGTTCAATCATATTAATTAATAAGTTATTAGTTATATGATTTATCTTCCTAACTTCTATTTCTATTAGAGCATCTTCATCATTATAAAAGATTGCATCTTTATCTATTCTGATAATAGCATTAATAGTCGTAATTATAATTGAAGATATACTTGCACAAACTATATCTTTACCACTACTAGCAAAATCTGCATGACCGCTAATAATAATTTTTTCGTAATATCCGTTATTTTTTTTATATTTAATTTTCGTCATTTTCTTATTACTTTTCAATAATTTTATCAACTATTAGTTTAGTATATGGTTGACGATGTCCTTGTTTTCTACGATATTTTTTCTTTGCTTTGTATTTAAACACAAGAATTTTTTTGTTTTTTCCGTGTTTTTCTACAGTACATTCAACCTTAGCATTTTTAACAGTTGGATTTCCTGCAACTCCATTAACAAATAAAACTTCATCAAAAGTTATTTTACTTCCTGGTTCAACATCTAGTTTTTCAACGTATAATACATCTTTTTCTTCTACGTAGTATTGTTTACCACCAGTTACAAATATAGCTTTCATATTCATACCTCCTCATTTATAAGACTCGCCTTTAAGGTAAACACAAACGTTTTTTAAAACCTTTTTAGTGCGGTGTTAAAGAAAGCTCTTTAAACATCAACAATTGTATCAAAGTTAATTTTTATTGTCAAACAGTTTGTGTAATCGTTCTTGTTCAGTTAATAATTTATTTTTAAAACAAAAGTAATGACTTCTTTCTTTTTTCATTTTTTCTACTTGTTCATAATTTAAAATTCTTATTTTTTTTCTTTTTAATCGTTTCAAATAACGTTCTAACAAAAATTTATTATAATAATAATCTAAATATTTGATTTCAATAATAATCTTATATAATAAAAAACTAACTATAAGATAATTATTTAAGTTAAAGATAAAATTATAGTAAATAAAAAGAAAAAGAAAAATAACAGAAATACCTATATTTATTTTGTTAGCTATTTTATATGGGAATATTAGTTCTAAAATACTTCTACTTATAATAGAACCATCCAGAGGAATGATTGGCAGTAAGTTGAA
This sequence comes from uncultured Muribaculaceae bacterium, assembly GCA_964443805.1. GTDB lineage: Bacteria > Bacillota_I > Bacilli_A > RF39 > UBA660 > CAYUEQ01. Next base: position 3,630 of record CAYUEQ010000026.1, on the reverse strand, counting down.
TAATATTAATGCAATCGAATAACTTTTAAAGATTAAAAAATCATTAAAATTTATATATCCAGCATTAAAATACGCATAAACAAAATAAAATAATATTAACTGAAACAAAATTCCAGCAACTGCTATAATAAATTCTTCTTTAATTGACGAATTAATATCTTTTATTATTTTAGTCTGACCACCAAAGGGAAGAAACGTTATTTCTTCTATTTCATATTTAAAGTATTTTATAAATATAATATGCCCTATTTCATGAACAATAATAATTATAGTTAACATTAATATATTTTTAAACATTCCAGTAATACAATAAATCAAAATAAAAAAATAAGTTAAATTATGTATTTTAATTTTTGATGTATTCATCATAATTTTGTTTTTTACCATCTTTTTGTATGACTAAATAAAGTTCGTTATTACTTACCTCTCCTAGTAATGTTTTTTTCTCAATATAATCATAGATATTTAAATTGGTGTTAACTAAGTTTCCATACCAAATATCATAACCGTCTACCCCTTGAACTATAACAACCTGCCCATAGTGTTCTTTTTCTCCTTTAAAAACAATAATTCCACTTTCAATCACTGGCACTAAATAATTATCATCAAGAATCATTTTTACACCATCATGATAAGTGCTCTTTTCTTTGTAAACAAGCGATTCATTAAAAACTGTTTTAGTTGTATCTTTAACTATTTTATCAAATGGTAAAACTTCACCTAAATATTTATTATAGACATTACCTACTTTAGTAAAAGACCAAGATTTATTAAAAACATGCTCTTTGTAGGTAAGTAAGTTTCGATCAGATGTTTTAATAAATATTACACTTACTAAAATAAATATTACTGACACTAAAACTCTAGTAACTAAATTATTAACATACACTTTAGCAGAATTAGTATTTTTATTAGCACTTCTTTTATTTTTAATTCTTTCTTTAATTATCTCGATATCGTCCACAGTATCACCTATGGTATTTTATGTTGTTATATATATTATTATAACTTGCTAAACTGATAATAAAAGTTAAAACAAGACCATTTAAAATATTATAATTTAAAATATTAATATTTAATAAATAAGACATCAGTAAAAAATATATACCTATATTTAATAATGTAAGAACTAAAACAAAAATAATATTAAAATTAAAATATTTAATAGTGATTAAATTAAAATAATATATGATTAATAAAACAATTGTCGTATAAAAATTGGATGTAAATAAAATATCGATGATTAAAGAGCTAGCAATCAATACAAATGGTTTTTTTGTTTTAGCGATAAAGACAACTGAAAATAAATAAGTATAGGTATATATACCAACTAAGTTTGCTAGTAATAAATCTAGTAATATAAATAACATTATCATTTTAAACCTCTTTTAAATTTTTTAGAATAATTAAATATTTTAAATCTTCTATTTTATTATCCATCTCAATATATATTTCTTGTTCGATATTATAATCTCCTAAGTTGATTTCTTTGACTTTTCCAACATATAAATCTTTTGGTAGTGTTCCAAGACCTGATGTATAAACTAAGTCTCCAATATTAATATCGTCATAATTACTTATTTGACTACCGATTAAATAGTTGTTTTCATAGCCAGATAAAAAACCAAAAGAATTAGAAACTTTAATTGAGATATCAGTCTTAGTGCTAGTTATTAATAATACTTCGCTAGTTTTTTTATTCACTTTTTTAACTACACCTACTAAACCAAATTCATTTAATACTGGGTCTCCTTTTTTTATTCCATAATTATTTCCTTTTTCTACAGTGATAGTTTCATAAATCTGATAAATATTTCTAACTATAATACTACTTACTTCATAATCAAAGTCATATTTGTTTAAATTAACAATAGCATTTAACTCGTTTATATTGTTTTTCAAATCATTGTTTTCAGTCTTTAAAACTTTTATTTCTTGATTAGTAGTTTGATTATTTTTTAAAAACATTTTATTAATATTACCTAATAATATTAAAATATTTTGATTAAATAAAATTACTAAAATTAGGATAATATAAATAACGCTATTTTTAAGTATTTCCTTCACTATAATAACCCCTGTTCTAAAAAGCTATAGTATTGATTATCACCGATAATTATATGATCAAGCATTGTAATTCCCATTATCTTACTTACATCTAATATGTTTCTAGTAACATAGATATCTTCTTTACTCGGTGTTACATCTCCAGAAGGATGATTATGAACACATATAATAGCGCTAGCGGATAGTTTAAACGCTTCTTTGAATATTTCTCTAGGATGGATTATAGAACTGTTTAATGTGCCTCTAAATAGGGTTTTATACTCAATTAAATTTCTTTTAATATCTAAATATAAAACTAAGAATTCTTCTTGTTTAGTATCAACAAAATGATCTTTTAAAATATCGAAAACTGCAGTTGTAGTTTTAATTTTTACTTTACTTTTATTTATTTGATTTAAATAAACTCTTTTACCAAGTTCTAATGATGATAGTAATGTCATTGCCTTTACTTCACCAACTCCCTTAATTTCTGATAGTTTATTTAAAGACATATCTTTTAATCCTTCTATTGTTTTTATTTCTTTTAAAACATTTAATGCAACTTCTTTAACTGAAATACTTCTAATACCTATTCTTAAGATAATAGCCAATATTTCAGCATCACTAAGTGATTCAACACCATATTTTTTTAATCTTTCTCGTGGCTTTTCTGCTGTAGGCAACTCTTTTATTAACATTTTATCTTATCCCTTCTTTATATAAACTAAGTACTTGCTTAATAGTTTTTAAAAATACTTCAGTATCAGTAGTTTGAAGAATTATTTCTTCATATTTAATTAACTCTTTAATAAATTCTTGATTAGTAATATTTTGTTCTCTAATATGATAATCAATTTTATTTTCTTCTAAATAATTCTTCATTTTCTCAACACATGCTTTATTTTGGAAAACACCATAGATAACTCTAAAATAGATATCATCATTAATTACAATAGAACCACTATATTTATTTTGAACATTTTTAGCATTTTCTTCATTAGAATATACTCCAATTTGAAAAAGAGATAACAAAGTATCATTTTTAAATACTTCATCTATTTCTTCTTTAGTATTTTTAAACAAAACAATCCCGAATGTAGTTCCTACTAATAGTGCAATAACAACGGGAATTATTATTTTTTTCATCCTACCACCTAAAAACAATATACCAATAACACTAAGTATTAAATGTCGAAAAAAAGACCACTTTAGTGATCAATATTAAAGTCTTGAACTATGGGGACAAAAAAAGGTAGGCACAAAGTGCAGACTCCCTCTTAGTTTGTTCAATTTCATATTATTTCTTTTACACTTGGTTGACGTTTTTCAAGAGAGAAAATCTGCATAAATGCAGATTATTCAAGTGTGAGAACCACCCGAAACCCGTAGAAGTGGCGCGAATAACCTGTATTACGACTGAACGCGAATGCTCCTGCAGAGGACCCATAGTTAGCAAAGCCACCTCGAAGAAACCAGACGTTGGCCGTATCAGGAAAGCTAGAATAATCAGAATACCATCCTCCTGTTTGTGATGTTCCAAAAGTTTTTAACGTCTCTCTTGTTGCATCTCCTAAATATCCTCTT
>CAYUEQ010000025.1:0-13004 GCA_964443805.1 uncultured Muribaculaceae bacterium | reverse complement strand
TAATTCTATTATTGTAAATCCTTTTTTCATAATAAATTCCTACTTCTAATATATAAAATTATATCAATATTAGACAATTTATTCTACTAATTTTATTTCTGGCAATAACTGCAATAATAAGTGCTTCTTCCATTTACTTTTATTTTGTTTATTTCATTATTACATGTTAGACATTTTTCTTTAGTATGGACTTTTAGTTCTTGTTGGAATCTGCCAGTAACACCTAGTGATGAAGTATAACTTTTAATTGTTGTACCTCCAAGCTCTATTGCTCTTTTAATAATTTTATTAGTAGCTACAATCAAATCTTTTAATTCTTTATCAGTTAATTCTGCACCTTTTTTTAAAGGATTTATTTTAGCTTCGTATAATACTTCATTAGCATATATATTACCTAATCCACTAATTATAGTTTGATCCAAGAGTATAGTTTTAATAGGTGAGCGTTTATTTTTTAACTTATCTTTTAAATAAGAAACTGTTAGTTTAGAATTTAATGGTTCTATTCCTTGTTTTTTAATAGCTGGTAGATTATAAAGTTCAGCTTTAGGTGTTAGTATCATTTTTCCAAACTTACGCGTATCATGATATCTTAAATCCATATTATTATCTAAATTAAATATAATGTGTTCATGCTTTACTAATTTTTTTTCAGTTGTTTTTAAAAAGTATTTACCTTCCATTCTTAAATGGCTTAGTAGATAATAATCATTCAATTCAAAAATAAGCCATTTACCTATTCTTTTAATGTCTATTATTTCTTGATTTATTATATTTTTTTTAAACTCAGCTAGATCAGATTCAATAATTTTATCGTAAATTATTTTAATCCCTATTATTTTATTATTTTTAATTTTATTTAATAATGTTCTTCTAACTGTTTCTACTTCTGCTATTTCTGGCATTATCTTACTTCTTTCTTTTGTTTTTAGGTTGCTTTATACCAATTAGCACCTGTTTTAACTTCTACTTTAATTGGTACTGATAATTTTATGATATTTTCCATTGTGTTTTTAACTATTTCTTCAATTTCTTTTAATTCACTATTCAAGCAATCAAATATCAACTCATCATGCACTTGTAAAATCATTTTACTTTTTATATTTTTTTCTTTAAATATTTTATCTATTTCAATCATCGCTGCTTTTAATATATCTGCTCCAGTTCCTTGAATAGGTGTATTAAGTGCTATTCTTTCCCCAGCATTTCTAATCATAAATGAAGGATTTTTAAGTTCATCAATAGTTCTTTTACGATTATATAGTGTTCTTACAGAGCCTTCTTCTTTTGCTTCAGCAACAATACTATCCATGTAGTTTTTAACTCCTGGATATAGTTCTAAATATTTAGCTATAAACTTACTTGCTTCACTAGGATTAATCTCTAAATTTTCTCCTAATCCAAAACTACTTATTCCATAAACTATTCCAAATATTACTGCTTTAGCCGAGTTTCTCATAAGTGGTGTTACAGCAAGTTGTTCAACATCATATATATCTGCAGCAACCTTAGTATGAATGTCTTCTCCACTTACAAAAGCTTCAATTAATTTTTCATCTTCTGAGATATGTGCTAAAATTCTAAGTTCAATTTGTGAATAATCGGCACAGAATAAAATATCATTTTCTGGAACAAATGCTTTTCTTATCTTTCTACCAAGCTCCTCTTTAATCGGTATATTTTGTAGATTAGGTTCTACTGAAGATAATCTTCCTGTTTTAGTTAATGTTTGTTTAAATATAGTATGTATTTTTTCATCTTCATTTATGTAATTTGGTAAACCTTCTAAATAAGTAGAATATATTTTGCTTAAATTACGATATTCTAAAATTTCTCTAATTATAGGATGAACATCAATTAATTTATGTAATACTTTAACAGCAGTTGAATACTTTTTAGGATTTTTCTTAATATATGGTATTTCCATTTTTACAAATAATACTTCTGATAATTGTTTAGGTGATGAAATATTAAATTCAACCCCAGCCATTTTATGTATTTTCTTAGTAATGATGTCTAATTTAGCTTTTATCGTATCACTCTGGTCTTTTAAAACTTCTTTAACAACTTTAACCCCACTTAGTTCCATATCAGCTAAAATAGGTATTAAAGGGAATTCTATTTGTTTAAATAATTCACTCATATTCTCTTTTTCTAATTCCTCTAAATGAGTATCTTTATATTCATAAATATAACTAGCTTTTAAAATACAATTGTTTTTTATCTCTTTTTCTTCTTTAAACTTTGTCTTTAATAATTCACTATATAATAAACATTCATAATTATCATTTCGCATTAGATATGCAAGATCATCTTTTAAGTTATATTCTAGTAGATAAGATGAAATAAGCATATCAAAAACAACATTATTAACTTTGATATCCAACTTATTTAACAATATAATATTCTTTTTTAAATCAAATGTATATTTTTTATTAGTATTAAACTTAGTAAATACCTCTTTAATTAATTCTTTTTTTACATAATAAGTTTTATTTGAATCAGCAATTCCCATGCCTAGAATTTCTGCTTGATGATAATTAGTTTTATTCCCTTCAATATAAAAAGCAAAATCATCTTTTATATTTATTTCATCGACATTATTTATTTCAATAAATTCTTTTTTAGGTGTTTCTTTTTTCTTAAAACTTCCCATTAGCGAATAAAATTCTAACTCTTCATAAATGCTTGATAATTTTTCATTATCAATCTCTGTTACTTTTATCGATTCTAAATCTATATTTAATGGTACATCTTGGTAGATAGTTGCTAACTTCTTAGAAAAGAAAGCATTTTCTTTATCTTTTATTAACTTTTCTTGCATCTTACCTTTTATATTATCTATATTTTCATAAATGTTTTCTAAACTGCCATATTCTTTTAATAATTTTAAAGCTGTTTTATCCCCAAGTCCCTTAACACCAGGAATATTATCAGAAGCATCACCTGCTATTGCTTTTAAATCTATTACTTTAATTGGATCAATTCCATATTCATCTTTAAATGTTTTCTCATCATAACGAATAAAGCTTCCTGCTTTTAATAGTTTTACTTCAGTTTCAAAATTTATTAATTGTAATAAATCGCGATCTGATGAAATAATTGTCGATACATAATCTGGATCATCTGTAGTAATTTTAACAATAGTTCCTATAATGTCATCTGCTTCGTAATTATCACATTCTAAATATTTAATACCCATTGCTGTAAGTATTTCTTTACAATGGGGAAATTGGTCATGTAATTCTTGAGGAGTTTTGGCTCTTCCGGCTTTATATTCTTTATACATTTCATGTCTAAAAGTTTTACCAACATCAAAAGCAACCGCCATATAATCAGGTTCTTCTTCTTTAATAATTTTATTAATCATAGTTACAAAACCATAAATTGCATTTGTAGTAAATCCTTTTGAGTTTTTCATCATTCGACCACTATATGCAGTAGCAAAATAACTTCTAAATACTAAGTTATTACCATCAACTAATATTATTTTTTTCATAAAACCTCCTACATATCAATTTCTATACCAATTGGACAATGATCACTGCCGTATATATCAGAATATATTACTGCATCTTTTAATTTATCATTTAAAACTTTAGATATTAAAAAATAATCTATTCTCCAACCTGTGTTATTAGCACGTGCATTTCCCATATAACTCCACCATGTATAACCAATTCTTTCTGGATGTAAATAACGATATGTATCAGTAAAACCACAATCAAGTAGTTTAGTAAACTTTTCTCGCTCTTCATATGTAAATCCAGCATTACCTATATTACTTTTATCATTTTTAATATCAATTTCGTTATGAGCAACATTTAAATCCCCACAAATAATTACTGGTTTAGATTTTTCTAAAGCCTTAATATACTTTAAAAAATCATCTTCCCAGTTCATGCGATAATCAAGACGTGATAAATCTCTTTTAGCATTAGGTGTATATATATTAACTAAATAAAAATTAACGTATTCTAATGTTATAATTCTTCCTTCTTTATCATGTTCTTCTATACCCATTCCATACGTACAAGATAATGGTTTTACCTTTGTATAAATCATTGTTCCTGAGTAACCTTTTCTTTCAGCCGGATTTAAATATTCATAGTAGTTGGCTGCATCATACTCAATTTGATTCCTTTCTGCCTTAACTTCCTGTAGGCAGAATATATCTGCGTCGATAAGATCAAAAAAATCTATAAAACCTTTTTTTAAACAAGCTCTAAAACCTGCTACATTCCAAGATACTAACTTCATAATTAATCATTCCTTCTTAAATATTGTATCACGTCAAGTAAGTTTAAGTCTAGATAGTCAAAAGAAAAAGAATAACAAAATTATCGGTATTGCATTTCAATATGAAAGAAGGTAAAATATAATTGAAGGGATGATATTTAATGAATGAAGAACAAGAAACAAAAATAAATAAAATTATCGATGTCCTAAATTGTGGTATAGTCTCTAAATTTTTTAGTGAAACTGATAATGAAAAGAAAGATCTTTTTAGTCAAAAGATTAACGATACAGTTGGTTTTGATTTAATTGGTCATGCCGATTTTTTAAATTTATATAACTCTTTTGATTCAATGATTAGACAAAAACATTCTATTGCAGAAGGACAAAGAAATTATGAATACCTATTAAAGCGCGGATCATTAGTAACTGATTGGTCAGCTCATTTACAAAAATCACAAAATGAATTAATAAGGTTAGAAACAAATTTTAATTCTGCTTTAAACAGTATTGCTAGTTCAACTTTAGGAAAAACAATATAATAGTTACTTAATTAAATACATTCAAATTTATACCAATGAATGTATTTTTTATTTGGTTTTGATAATGTAATGAAAATAAAAAGATATAAAAAAAGAAAAAGAAATTAATTTCTTTTTTTTGTTGCATCAATAAAGCTTTTAAAGATATTATTCATTTTAGGAAGTAATTCTGGGTGCCATTCTAAGCCGATTATAAACTTTGTTTTATCTTTATGTTCTATTGCTTCAATAATATTATCTTTTGATCTAGCAGATACTGTATAATCTTTTCCTACATTTAATATTTGGTATCTATGAAAACTATTTACTTTTATAGTTTCTTTATTTAATATATCATGCAATAAACTCTTCTTTAATATTTCTACTGTATGAGTTGTTTTATCTTTTTTATTTCTTTTGGGGTTAGACATATTATGAGTATCATTATTTATTAAAACCAAGTTGTTAGTTTTATTTTTTAAACCTTTTATACCATATAGAGAGTAAATAAATAGTGCTTGCATTCCCATACATATACCTAAGATAGGTTTTTTATTCCTTATAGCATAATCAATTATTTCTAGATGTGATGAAATTATTTTAGAACCCCCAGGAATTAAAAATGCATCACACAATTCTAAAGATTCTTTAATTAATTTCTCATCTTTATATAGTATACCTATCGGAACCCCACCGTTTTTCACTATAGGATCAATATAATTATTTAAAATATAGTACCTATCATCAAATATATTATCATTGCTTTTATATGATGAACAATTTGCTATACCAATTATCGGTTTATTCAATTTATCACCTAATTAATTATATTTATTGTACTTATCAATATTACAAAAGTATCTCTATCTTTACTGATTAAAACAAACTTAGTTGATTTGATTCAGGCATTCCATCTAATACACCTAGTGCTCTTAATCTATCAAGAGTTGTATTATTAATTTTACAACGATTTTGAAGGTCTTCAATACTTAAAAATGGTGAATGATCTCTTTCAGTTATTATTTTTTTAGCTACCGAATCACCTAATCCATCAATTGCTTTAAATGGAATTATTAAGCTTTTTTCGTCTTCATCAATAACAAACATCGATGAATCAGATTTATTAAGATCTATCGTTTTAAATGAGAATCCTCGACATACCATTTCTAAACAACTTTGTAATACCCCTTGTGTATTTTGTTCTTTATTAGTTGCTTCAAATCCTTTAGATTGTATTTCAGCAATTTTAGCTCTAAGAGCATTTTCTCCTTTTACCATTGAATCAATATCAAAATCAAAACAACGGATTCCAAAATAACATGAATAATAGTGGATTGGATAATAAAGTTTATACCATGCAACTCTAAATCCCATCATAACATACGCAGTAGCATGAGCTTTTGGGAACATATATTTAATTTTTTGACAAGAATCAATAAACCAATCAGGTATATTATTTTCTCTCATTGCTTGAGCATATTCAACCCATATTTCTGGATTTTTACTTGCCCTTCCCTTACGAACAAACTCTGCTATTTTAAACGATAAAGATGGTTCCATTCCATAGTTTATTAAGTTAACCATAATATCATCACGACATCCAATTACATTTTTAAATGGCACTACTTTATTAATTACCAAATCACGAGCATTACCATTCCAAACATCAGTACCATGTGATAAACCAGATATTTTAACTATTTCTGCAAATGTCTTTGGTTTTGTTTCTTCTAACATTCTGATAACAAAGTTGGTTCCCATTTCTGGAACCCCTAGTGTACCTACAGAACAATTAATTTGTTCTTTTTTAACCCCTAATTCTTTACATGAACTAAAAAGAGTTAAAGTTTTTTTATCATCAAATGGTATCTTCATAAAATCATGTTTAGTTGAATCTGCTAAATATTTTAACATTGTTGGATCATCATGACCTAGAATATCTAGCTTTAAGATATTGTTTTCAATTGCATGGAAGTCGAAATGAGTAGTATACCAAGGAGCTTTAGTATCATCTGCTGGATATTGATATGGTGTAAAATCAAATACATCCATATAGTCAGGTATTACAATAATACCTCCAGGATGTTGTCCTGTTGTTCTTTTAACTCCAGTAACTCCTCCGGCTAATCTTTCAACTTCAATATTCCTTAACATAATATTTTTATCTTCTAAGTATCCTTTAACAAATCCAAATGCTGTTTTTTCTGCAACAGTTGATATAGTTCCTGCTCTAAATACATTTTTTTCTCCAAATAGTTTTTTAGTGTAGTCATGAGCAGCAGCTTGATTTTCTCCAGAAAAGTTTAAATCAATGTCTGGTACTTTTTCAGCATTAAAACCAAGGAAAGTAGCAAATGGCATGTCTTGACCTTCCTTATCAAGTGGCGTATTACAATTAGGACATTTCTTATCTGGTAAATCATACCCACTTGGATAGTTTAAAGAAAAACTTTCATTATTATCATCTTCAAAAAGTGATAATTTACATTCAGGACATAAGTAATGTGCCGGAAGTCCATTAACTTCAGTAATACCCATCATCGTTGCTACAAAAGATGATCCGACTGAACCACGCGATCCAACAAAATATCCTTCATTATTACTTTTTTTAACTAGTTTTTCAGAAATTAAATATAATACAGAATATCCATTAGCTATAATTCCTTTTAATTCAGATTCAATACGTGTTTTAACAATTTCTGGCAATGGATCACCATACAGACTTGTTGCTTTTTCATAAACCATACTTTCAGTTATTTCATCACTTTTATCCATTTTTGGTGTATATAATTTATCTTTAATAACTCCTAATTCTTCACACATATCTGCTATTTTATTTGGGTTATCTATAACAATTTTCTTAGCTAAGTCTTTATCAATAAATGAGAATTCATTTAACATTTCTTCAGTAGTCATAAAATAAGCATTAGGTATATCTCTTACTCTAGCTAGGGGATGGAATCCAATACTAGGTACTCTTTGATTAACAATTATCTGTCGATATATTTTATCTTCTTTAGTTAAGTTATGAACATCACCTGTTGCACATACTAATTTACCACTATCAATAGCTACATTAATTATTTTATTTATAGTATTAAGTAGTTCTGCTTTACTCCCTATTCTTCCACTTTCAATTAAGAACTCACTTGTACTTGGAGGGTTTACTTCTATATAATCATAAAAACTCATCATGTCTGCTAGTTCTTCTTCGGTTTTGCTTTTAGCAGCCTCAAATATTTCTCCATTAATACAACCACTACCAAGAATTAAACCTTCTCTTAGAGATTCAATCACACTTCTTGGGATTTTTGGTTCTTTAAATAAATAGTCAGTATTAGCAAGAGTTACAATTTTAAATAAATTTTTCAATCCGATTTCGTTTGTAGCAAGTGCTGTTATATGGAATGGACGACTAAATTTAAGCAGTTCTGTTTTATCAACATCAGCATATAAATCATCGATATCTTCGATGTTACGATTATATAAAATTTCACACATTTTATGAAAAGCATAGGCAGTTGCTAGAGCATCGTAATCTGCTCTATGGTGTCCCGCTTCATCAAATTCAATATTATATCTTTTAGTAATAGCTGTTAAGTTATGACGAAATAATTCTGGATTTAATAAACGACTTATTTCCATTGTATCTACTACTGTATTTTTAAACGAGGTTAGTTTATATTGATTAATTGCTCTTTTAATAAATGAAACATCAAACTTTGCATTATGAGCAACCATCGGATTATCTCCAGCCCACTTTAAAAACTTTTTAACAACTGTTTCTTCATCTGCACAATCTTTTAACATCTCATCAGTTATATTGGTTAATTCAATTATTTTTTCTGGTAATTTTCTTTTTGGATTAATTAACTCATCAAATTTATCGATAATTTCACCATTTTTAATCTTCACAGCACCAATTTCAATAATCGAATCGCTGTTTGCATTAAATCCAGTTGTTTCAATATCAAATACAACAAATTCTGTTTGTAATAAATCATAGTTCTTTTTGTTTATTACTATATCTATATCATCTGATACTAGAGATAACTCCACACCATATAATACTTTTAAATCTCCTTTTTTAGTATTAAATGCTTCAGGAAAAGATTGTAAATTATTATGATCAGTTATTGCAACTGCTTTATGGCCAAATTTATTAGCTTGATTAATTAAATCTTTAACTTTGATTACTCCATCCATCTGACTCATCATTGTATGAGCATGGAGTTCTACTCTTTTTTCAGGAGCATCATCAGTTATTAAAATATCTTTTGATTCTATTTCTTCCATATTATAAATAAATAAAACAAAGTCATGGGCGAAATTATCCTGTTCTACTTTCCCATGCATTTTATACCATTTGCCTTCTTTAATATTTTTCTTTAAGTATTCAAAATCATCATCATTATTTCTAAATATTCTTATCTTAGCTAAAATAGAATTAGTTTTATCACTAATTTTTAAAGTAATTATTTTTATTTTCTCGTGTTCAAATGTATCGATTCCAAAAACATAAGCCTCGACAGTAACATTATTAGATTCTCCAATTAAACTATCAATTGGAACTGGTTCATTATATACTTTTTTACCATATAAAAAGTCTTCTTTTTCAACTGCTTTATTTTTACCATTTTCTTTTTTCTCTTCTTGAATACTTGCTCTTAATTCTTCATATTTTTCTTTATTTATTTTTATTTTAAACGAGTATTTATCATATCCATATCTTACTAACTCTTTTATTAAATAATCAGTTTCATTTTGTAATAATTGTTCTTCAGCTTTACTGATTACTTCAACATTAATTGTTTTTTTATCTATTTTTACATCATTTTCTTTAAGTGAAGAAAGTGATGGTCTTTTATCAATTAATTTATTTATTAAAAAATTATAACAGTCAATTATATTTTCATCAGTTATTTTCTTATATTTAAACTTTAATTTTACTGTTCCTATATCATTAAAATTATTATTACAATTATTTAATAAATTAAATATCACTTCTGATTTAAAAGGTAATTCATTTTCTATATAAACAGTCATTATATCTTTACTTTTATTTAATACAACTTTAGAAATAGAAGCATTATTAAAATCTTCTATATCACAGTTAATTTCTATTTTATTTAAAAATCTTTTTAATTCGTCATTCATATTTTGCACTCCTATATTAGTATAACAAATATTTTATAATTTCGTTATTCCTTTTATTACTATTTGATATTTATCAAATCTTTTCGTTACCTGTCCATTAATTTCAATTAAATCCCCAACTTTTAAATTAGTCACTAAATTATATTCTTTAGGAAATATTACATAGTCTAGTGAAGATGTTTCATCTTCTGCTTCTAAAAATGCCATATCATCATTTTTCTTAGTTTTAATTTTATTTATTCTTTTAATTATTACAACAGTTTTTATATACCGATCAAAATAATTAGTTATATTATTTAATTTAACTATGTCTTTACTTATATATTTACTAGCAGGATGGTTAGTTATATAAAAACCATAGATATCTAATTCTTTTTCCATTAAGTAATTTAGTTCATATTCTTCTTTTTTTTCCATCACTGGTTTTATAATTGAATCAGGATCTAAATCCACCATCAATTCAGCATAAGAAACAGCATTACCTATATTTTCATGTAATGTTTTCTTATTAAAGTTAAATTCACTAAATACATCAGCATCGATTAAAGACTCAATTATTTTTTTATTAACACTTTTGCCATATGTTCTACTAACAAAATCAAAAAAATCTATATATTTACCATTTTCGATTCTTTCATTAATTATTGTCTTTACTGCTGCTTGCCCTAGGTTTTTAATAATTGATAATGGCAGCAGAAGACTGCTAGGACCAATTGTATATTCTAAATTAGATGAATTAATACTAGGTTTAATAATTTCTATATTTTTTAATTTAGCTTCATCAATATATTCCTTAGTCTTGATTTCACTACCTATAGACATATTAAGTAAGTTTCCAATAAAATAATTAGGATAATTACTCTTTAAATAGCCCATTTGATATCCAACTAAAGCATAAGAAACTGCATGAGCTTTTGGGAATCCATAATTAGAAAACTTTATTATTAAATCATATATCTCATTACTGATGTTTTCTTTTATTCCTCTATTTAAACATCTTGCTACAAATACTTCTCTTTCTTTTTCCATTATTTCTTTATTCTTCTTACTCATAGCTCTTCTGATATTGTCGGCTTCCGCATAAGAATATCCGGCAAGTTCTCTTAAAATTTCTAATATTTGTTCTTGGTAGACAATAATACCATAGGTACTTCTTAATATTTTTTCTAGTTCTGGTACTAGATAAGTTATTTTTTCTCTACCCTCTTTACGAGCGATAAATGATGGAATATTTTCCATTGGTCCTGGACGAAATAATGCCACCGCTGCTATTAAATCATCAAAACTTTTCACCTTTAATTTAGATAAAAAATTCATCATTCCTGTACTTTCATATTGAAATATTCCAATTGTTTTCACATTATAAAACAATTCTAAAGTCTTTCGATCATTTAAATCTATTTTATTTATATCAATCTTTTGTTTCTTAACTTTTTCTATTCCTTCAATTACATTTTTAATAATAGTTAAGTTCTTAAGTGCTAAAAAATCCATTTTTAAAAGTCCTAAGTCTTCTAAATAATTCATCGTAACACCAGTCAAAACTAAATCATTATTCTTATACATCGGAATTATATTATCTAGTGTTTTTGATGATATTACAACTCCCGCAGCATGGGTTGAAACATGTCTTTTTAAACCTTCTAAGTGATAGGCAATTTCATAAGTTTTAAATAATGTTTCATTTTTTGAAACTAATTCCTTAACTTCTTTTTGTTGATAATTTTCTTTTAATGTAACTTGAGATGAGAATTTAATTTTTTTTATCAAAGTATCAATTAAATTACTATCAACATTCATTACTTTAGCAACATCTCTTAATACTTGACGAGATGCTAGTGTTCCATAAGTCATAATTGGAGCAACAAAATCCCCACCATATTTATCTTTAACATAATCTACTATCTTTTCTCTTTTAGTATATTCAAAATCGATATCAATATCTGGCATTGTAATCCTTTCAGGATTTAAAAACCTCTCAAACATTAAATCATATTTAATTGGGTCAATCTCTGTTATACCTAAACAATAAGAAACTAAACTCCCTGCTGCTGATCCTCTTCCAGGACCAACTAAGATATGATTTGTTTTTGCATACAAAACATAGTCATAGACAATTAAAAAATAATCTATATAACCCATATCTTTAATAACTGAAATCTCATATTTTAAACGTTCTACATATTTAGTTGGAATTTTACCATTTAATCTTTTTGATAAACCCTTACTACATAATGCTTTAAATAAAGCTTCACTATTTCTTGATTCATCAAAAGTAGGAATATATGTCTTGTCTAAAGGTATTTCAATATTAATCAATTTACCAAACTTTATAGTACTTTCTATATCATCATTAGTTAATAAGTTACTACTAATAAAATAATTATAAGTATTATCATCTTTCATACAATCATCTATCGTTTTACCTTCATCAATCATTTTTAAATAATCTAAATATTTTATATTTTTCTTATCGAAACATTTTATATTATTTAAAAATACAATATTTTTAGTTATCAATAAAGCATTATTCTTTTCTTCCTCTGAAACATAACTAACATAAACATCTACATATATCTCTTTTAATTCATCATATAACTCATAGCTCTGATAAGGTATTACTAATATAACTTGATCACTATATTTAGTTAAATCTTCTAAATTAACATTATTAAATATCTTAGAATTTATTTTAAGTAAATTCCTATAACCATCATAATCTTTAGCATATAAATATATACTTTTATTTTCAAACTTAAGTTCTAACCCAATTATTGGTTTTATATTATTTTTAATACAAATAAGATAAAATTCTATACTACCAAATAAATTATTATCAAGTATTCCACATGAGTTGATATTATGTACTTTTAAAAATGATATTAAATCATCTATTTTAATTAAACTTTTAAGTAAACTATAATCAGTTTTAAAACCTAATGGAATATACATAATAACACCTCACTTTACTACTTCAATTATAGCATAATCATCTATCACTTTTCCTTATTAAAAAAACAATTATTGAATATAATGAAAAAGTACATACATTTAATTATATTTTTCGAGTTTTAACTAATTTACTTACAC
>CAYUEQ010000024.1:11277-13317 GCA_964443805.1 uncultured Muribaculaceae bacterium | reverse complement strand
TTACTGACCATGTTACTTTCTGATTTGTCGCTGTTGTTGGTGTTATATCTACACCCATTTGTAGTGTTTTACCGTTAACAACAGTTGTTGCATCTCCTTGGCTTGTAACCGTAATAGCACTTATCGGTGTTTCTAAGTCAATAGAAAATGAAATAATACTTCTAGTGTTATTTAAACCTATTACATTAACTTCATAATCATTTGAAGCTGTATACATTCTTGTAAATGTTCTATCATCTATTGAATTCCAGCCTACTGGAGTTATTAAAGGTACGTTAGATGTTAGAGTTACTAAAACACCTCCATCTATGTATTCTTGATTTACTGCTACAATTGGTGCTGTTAAATCAGTAGCTTCTATTGTTCGTTCAAATGTTGGTAAAACATTTGTTACTGATCTTTCAAATATGTTTTCTGGATTTCTTTCATCATCATCCAATGTTGTATTTTCATTTGTTGGAGTTTGCTCTCTTCCTTCTGCTCTTTCTTCTTCAGCTGGATTAGCAAATGTATATACACCTAAACCAATTAAAAGAAATAACAAAATTAAAAGATATTTTCTTTTTCCTTGCATTTTTTTCCTCCCTAAGAAAGCTAAATTTCTTTATGACCATATTCTAACACATAATCTGACAAAATTTAACATTTCTATAATATATTATTAAAACATAAAAAAATGTCTATATTTTAGACACTAAATTATTTATATAAGTAAAGATAATTCTTAAATGTTTTTTACCTTCTGGTGTTTGTCTTATAAACTTTAATGTTACTGGATATCCACTATCCATATACATCAATAAAGTAACAGCTGTCTTTTTAAAAATAATACTCGTACTTGAAATTGAATTATATGGCAGGATTGTAATCTGTTTATTATTTTGAATTCCATAGACATCAAATAAAATTATTTTTCTATCTGTTAATATCCCCTTATCTCTTGCTGTTGAATAAGCACCTAATATTTTTTCATTCTTTCCCACATAATCAGTTATATATTTAGGTAGATTATCAACTAATACAAAATACATATCTTCTGGTATTGTTTCATATCCATATTCCTCTAAATTATCACCAGGAATTCCAATAATTCTTTTAATTAAATATTTGGATGATTTATCAGAAAACGCAACTACATCATCTCTTTTAACATCAAATACTTTATAGTGAAACTTACTTAAAATAAAATATCATTTTCTTTTAATCCCGGCTCCATTGATGGACCAACTACTACTTGTACTGAAAAAACATAAATTACAATAAATAATAATACAAATATAGCAATTATATATATTTACCAGCATCTAACAAAAACTCTCTTACGTCTCTTAAGTCCATGCTACACCTCTATTTTTGATTTTAACATAGTCTAGTTTAGAACTCAATTGATTTACAGTTAAGATAGTGTCTCTATGTAAATTTATATAATTATAGTTTATATTATTAGTTTGCTACTTCTGACAACATTTTAGATATTTGTTCAACTATATCAAATCCTGTCATTATACCTCCTAACACCTCTAAATCTTTACTCATTTCTACCCTGTCCCTGACTAGATTATATCCTTCCATTGTTGAAAACGGATTAAAACATAACCTAATTAATGAAAGATATAATAAACAGTCAACTCCCAAATCAGTAATTTGTTGCTTAAATGTTAACAAGTTTTTTATATGCATTTTTGACTCTTCACTTATTGACTCATTAAAACTTAAATCCATATTATTTATTTCATCTAACATTTCATCTAATTTATTCATAATTTTAGGTGCTAAATCTAAGAACTCATCTTTAGTTTCAATATATTTTTCACTTATTTCTGGTATTGATGTAAAAGAAATACGATTGTTTGTTGTCCAACCATTTTCATTACCAAATTGAATTAATAATTTTTCTAACTCTAAGTCTTCCATGTTTGGCTCTTTATAATATTTAAAAGCACCGACAAACAAGGTAGAAGTCTCTTTCGTAAATTTTAGATAACTATTTAAAAACATTTCCATATCTTTATCATATTTTGATATTTTATTCATTGCTAA
>CAYUEQ010000024.1:0-11177 GCA_964443805.1 uncultured Muribaculaceae bacterium | reverse complement strand
ATTGCTAATGCTAGTTGTTTAGGGCTTGGAAATGTTTCGTGGGTTGAAAATAATACAATCAAAACAGAATCCTATCCAGAAATTATTAATAATTATAATACTTTTAAAGAACTTTTTTTAAAAATTAGCCAATATGAAGATGAAATATTGCAAGTTTTTTTAGAGTATTGTGCTGATGCTAAGACAGGATTTTTTCACAATCATGATTTAATGATTGAAGAAATAAAAGTTGGTTTAAACCATTATAAATCAACTATTATTATTGGCCTCAAAAGTGTACTATGTATTGCAATATTAAAATTAGGGGCTATGCAACAAAAAAAAGATGAAGTACTGCAAATAGATGATCTTATTAATGAAGTAACCGAACTAATAATACCAAGACTTAATAAAATGATTAAACTTGATTTATTATAAATTTAATTTAGGCAAAGTTGTAGAATAAACATTATAACTTATATTATATTTATAAATTAATAGATTTATTAAAAAAAACCTTAAATAAGGTTTAATAATCTTTTGGTGCCTGTGGTCGGATTTGAACCGACATGATATTTCTATCATTGGATTTTGAGTCCAACGCGTCTACCAATTCCACCACACAGGCATTGTTAATATTATAACATGATACTTATATAATAAATTAAAAATTCAACAAAAAAATATTGTTTTTAATTAACATTACTTTTTATTTTTTACGATATTGATTTGCCCATACTTCTTTATATATATTATTAAATTTTTGACAAATATCTTCATCTGATAAATTTTTTTCTTCTTTTAGTTCATGGTATCTTCCATAAACATAATCATAAGATCTCTCGATAACTTTGTTAGTCCCTAATGGATTGTTTTTAATTACTATTTTTTCATTATAGTCTTTAGATCTTTTTTCTGTTATGTATTCACAACTCAAACATTTACATTTCCAATATCTTTTTTGTTCATAACCATCTACTCTTTCATTTAGTAAAAACCAAGCTGGGTGTTCACATGCTTCTTGAAGTTTTCTATGATAAGAGTTTCTTTTGTTTATAATTTTATTCTCAATCATTTCTTTTTCTTTAGTTAGTTTATTATATTCAAGAACTTCTGGTACTTTTAATAATTCTTCCATTTTGTTTAATTTTTGTTGGTAAGCTTTTCTAAGTGTATTTAGTTCTAATTTTGTTTGTTTTAAATCTTTTCTTTTCATTTAATCATCCTATCTACTTTTATTTATTTCATTAATAATTAATATTTTTAAGATCCCTATATTCTTTTAAAACTGCTAACATTTCTGGTACAATTACTGAATTAACTTCATTCCATGAAATACTTGCTTTTAATACTTCTTCTACAATATTTAAAGGTATGTATCTTAACTCAAAGTTACCTTCTTTTTCACTTTCAGTATAATTTACATTTGCTAAATTATATTTTTCATCGGTTTTTATTTCAAAGTAATAAATTTTTGAACATCTATTTTCATCAGTACCACGATAATTTTTATTATAGTGTTTTATTTTGAAAAATGGTTCTATTTTGTCTAATTTTAATTCAATACCAGTTTCTTCTTTTACTTCTCTTATTACACATTCAATTAAAGTTTCACCTTTTTCTAAATGCCCACCTGGGAATTGATAAGTATTATAACAAAAACCTAATAGAATTTCATCTTTAGAATTTACTAACAACATTTTTACTCTTATTACTGTTTCTGTAATATCTTCTTTTGTTAAATTATCTTTATTATATTTTTTCAATTTTATGTCGTTCATTTTTTACCTCTTTTAAAAAATTATTCATCAGTTTCTTCTTTATACATTGAACTAAATAAATCTTTTTCTTCTTTTACACTTTCATAGTTTTCTATTGTTGGTAAATCATCAATAGTAGCAAGTCCAAAGTAATTTAAAAAATCACTTGTCGTACTATATAGATTTGGTTTACCTGGCATGTCACTTTTACCTGATATTTTAATTAATCCTTTTGCTACTAATTTTCTAATAACATAATATGAGCTGATTCCTCTTAGTTCGTCTATTTCTACTCTAGTTATTGGCTGGTTATAGGCGATTATTGCTAAAATTTCTAAAGCTGGTGTGCTTAATAAATTGTTTTCTGGATTAGAAATTAATTTTTGGTAATATTCTTTATGTTCTTTCTTTGTAGTTAATTTAAAAGTTTCTCCTAAGAAAGTAACTCTTAATCCCCTATTCTCATTGTTGTACTCTTCTCTTAATTTTTTTAATAATTCTTTAGCCTGAGTTATATCAACTTCTAAAATATCTCTTATTTGTTCTAAGGTGATACCTTCATCACCAACAACAAAAAGAATTCCTTCAAGTATTGCCATTAAATCCATTTTAATCACTTCGCTTCTATTATAATTTCCCCAAAATTATTCTTTTGATTTATTAACAGCTCATCATTTTTAGACATTTCTAGAATGGAGAGGAAAGTAACAATAATATAATCCTTACTTATTATGTCAAATAAATCAATAAAATTTATATTCTTCTCACTTTTCAATCTTTCTCTAATATTAATAATTCGATCATCAACACTATATTCTTTTTTTGTTATTCTTGTGTTAATAGGTTTTTTTAATTCTTCTCTTTCATGTAATGTTAGAAAAGCATTTAATAAATCTTCAACATCCATCTCTTGGGTTACTTCTACATCATCATTTAAATATTCTTTTAAACTTTCAGGAATTTTAGTAAATATTTCATTTCTTTTTTCTTCTAATTCTTTAAAATCTTGTGTAACTTCTTTATATTTTTGATATTCAATTAATTTATTTTTTAAGTCTTCTTCACTATTTATAGAAAGTTCTTCATCTTCTATTTCTTCATCATCTTTATTAACTAACATTCTACTTTTTAAATGAACTAATTCAGATGCCATAACTAAGTATTCAGATGCGATATCGATATTTAATTCTTCCATTTCTTTGATATAAGAAATGTAATCTTCAATAATCTTCGATACTTCTATTTCATAGATATCCATTTTATTAACACGGACTAAATGTAAAAGAAGATCAAGTGGACCTTCAAAATCATTGATACGAAAGTGGTGATTCATTTAAATTCTCCTAACTACAATTAAAACCGCTGGCTTCTAATTCAAAATTTATAACTTTAGCTTCTGTATTTTTATTATAATATTTTAAGTCATCTATTTCTATTCTATTTAATTTTGTATAATCAACAGTCATTTCAAATATAAAATTGTTTTCAGTTTCTTGGAAATTTATACTAACTCCGTCTGTTCCAAGTAGTCTAGAGTTTATATTACGGTATTCCTCTATTAAAGATACATAATTATGAGTTGTATTGTTTAAATTAACTTTTTCTGTTAGAGATGTTAATTTTTTATCCGTTAAATTATAATCTATTGTTGAAATGTTGTTAGTACAACTAAGTTTAGATAATTTATTTTCATCTTCTGTTAAGTTAATACTAGGATAATTATTATCTTGAATATTAAATATTTTAAACTTAGTAGCATTGTTATTTTTAATTGGTATACTTATGTCTTCTGTTTCAGACTTAGGAATAATTGCATTATTATTAATTCTGATTCTTTCTAATAACATATTAGTATTATCATAAAACTCAATATAGTAATTTTCAGTTCTAAAAGTATAACTACCGGTTTGGTTATTTTTAACAGTAAATGTCAACAAATTATTAGCTTTAATAAAATTATTAAAAGTAAGGTTGTTTATAGTAAAAGTAAGATCACTTGTTATTTCATAATAAGTAACTTCTTGTTTTTCATCTTCTACATCATCTTTTTTTTCTTCAGTATCTACAATGGGTGCTATTGTCTTTTCTTTATTAAAAAAATTATTTACATACTCTGTTATGTTTGGTAGAAAGATTGCAAATAAAACTAGAAATCCAAAGAAAAGAAACACACCTAATGGCCCAGCATTTTTTTCTTTTTTTATTTCACCAATTACTATTGGTTCTTGAACGTTATTAACTTTAGGTTTTAATTCATTATTTTTCATAATTGTTCCCTCATACTCTAGTGAAATTATATCAAAAAAAAAGATAAAAGTACATTTTAACTTTTTTAAGACTTAATTTGTACTTTTAATCTCTTGGTAACGAGAAGAAGGAAAATAATAAAGAGAATATCATAGTTGATGAGATACCAGCACTTGTTGTTGCAAAAATTAAATTAAATATTCCTAAAAAACCTCCTGTAGTATAACCATATAAGGCTGATTGATACAATTGATTCCCAAATGATATTATCGGCAATGCACTAGCAGGACCTGCAAACTCTATAATGTATTCATACCATCCAAAAAAACTCAAAACAGCTCCAGAAACGACTAATATGCTTGTTAGATGTCCTGGTGTTAGTTTAGTATTATCTAGTATTATCTGTCCTATTAAACAAACAATACCAACAAATAGAAAAGCATTAATCATGATACCACCTCCAAACTAACAGCATGAGCAGTAGCTGGAATTGAATTTTTTTGATTCATCATTAACGGTGTATGTAATGAACCAGTTCCTATCATTAATATTTTTTTATATCTTTTTCTTTTTAAAACATAATTAAATAAAACAAACGGAAGCGAAACAGTACCACTAGCGCCCGAGAATACAGGTTGTTTTTCATGATCATATATTTTAGTTCCGGCATCAAAATATTTTTTTAATTTAATGTTATGATTTTTTAAAACAAATTCTTTTAGTATTTCTTCTCCTATTTTACCTAAATCTCCAGTAATAATTAGATCATAATAATTTACATCTCTTTTTAAATCTTTTAAATGCTTTACTAATACATCTGCTGCTGCAGGTGCCATAATCGCTCCCATATGAAATACATCATCTATTCCATAATCAACAACACGACCTATAGTAGCACTTTCTACTTTTACTTTGTCTGCTTCATTAGTCAAGATTACTCCAGCAGATCCTGTAGCTGTAAAAGTTGTTTTATCTGGTTTAGGAGAACCATATTCAATAGGAGCTCTAAACTGTTTTTCACAATTTAGATTATGACTACTAGTTATAGCAACACCATTTTTTATAAATTTTCCTTCGATAAAATTAGAAATAATAATCATCGCCGATTGAAAAGTAGCACAAGCACTATAAACTCCTAAAAAAGGAATGTTATAATCCCGAGCATTATAACTAGTTGTACAATCTTGATTTAGTAAATCACCACCTACTAATATATCGATATTATTTTCAGTTATTTTACTTTTACTAATTAAATTATCTAAAACTACTTTTTGCATTTTACGTTCTGCTTCTTCTAAAGTTTCACATTCAAAGTAATAATCATCTGCTGTTAAGTTATATTTTAACTTCCCATCTCTTTCAAGTGGTCCAGCTACTGTATAATAATCTTTTAAGTAAACATTTTTATATTTAAAACTAGCCATTTAATATCACCTTCAACAGTACTAAACTAAATGCTGCAAAAGTTCCATACAATAATACACTTCCTGCCAGTTTAAAAATATTAGCCCCTATTCCTGTTACAAAGCCATCCTTACGGTAATCTAAAGCTGACGCAGCAACTGAATGGGCAAAACCTGTTATAGGTACAATTAAACCAGCTTTAACTTTTGAAACCCAAGTATCAAAAAAACCTAAATTGGTAAACAATACAGCTAAAAAGATAAATATAATTAACATCCAAATAGTTGAATCTTTTTCTGATAAACCAAATATCATTATCAGTTCAACTATCAGTACTGAAAGTACTCCCATCAAACCACCAACTAAGAATGCAATACTTGCATTTTTCCATTTCTTTTCTTTTGGGGTAATTTGTTTTACCATTTCTTTATATTCTTCTTTGTTCATAAAAAAATCCTCCATGTTTATTATGAAGAATTTTTTGAAAATAATACTAATTTACTATATAAGATCTCATTTTTATTAAACTTTTACTCTCAGCTCGTGATACTGCGACTTGACTCATTCCTAAAATTTTAGCAGTTTCACTTTGAGTCATATCTTTAAAATAACGATGTTTTATTATATCTTGATCTCTTTTATCTAATTTTTCAAGAGTTTCATTTATTAAAATTTTATTATCATTATCAACTTCATCACTTGATATAAAATTATATAAATCGCTATTTTCATTTAAAGTAGCATCTAAACTTTTAACCTCTTTCATTACCATTAACGTATATTCAATTATTTCTTCATCTAAATTCATGTATAATGCTATATCAGTTAATGATGGACTTTTATTTAGTTTTTGTGCTAGAAAGTCAGTTGTTTTAATAATTGCTTTATATAATTTTAATGTATCTTTATTTACTTTAAAATCTCTACTTATCTTTAAAGATTGATACATTTCACCAAAAATGTAGTCATAAGCATAAGTAGAAAATTTAGTAGTACCATTATCTTTAAAATTTTTATAAGCTTTTAATAATCCAATTACACCTAATTGATATAAATCTTCTGGTTCAACATTATAAAATTTAGATGCTACTTTATAGATTAAATTTTCATTTTGTTCTAACAACTCTAAGAATAATTTTTCTTTCATTATATTGCCATTAGTTTTGCAGCACTTAATTCATTATTAGTTTTTTGAATTGGTACAGTATCAAAATAACTTTCTAACTTTTCTGGAATATCACAAATGTAAACAAATCCTTTATTACTTTTAATTGCTTTATTTCCATTAAGTAGCGCTTTCCTTCCTAGACCATCAATACTTCTTAATTCATGTAAATTATATACTAAAAATTTAATACCATGTTTCATGATGACTGGAATTAAATGTTTGTTTAATTTATGTGATGTTCTTCTATTTAGATTTCCGCTAAGTCGAACAAACAAAATTCCGTATCTATATTCTAAATTAATTTTTAACATATATTATCTCCTCGTAAATTTAATATAGAGGATTTTATAAACTTTTTAAACAGTTTCGACAAAACTTCTTAATAAAGCTTAGTATATTTTATAAATTTATCGGTTGTAATACTTAATTTATTTATTTTGTTCACTATTTACCTTCTTTGTTTTCTTTTTAATAATATATACTTATATTTTATCTTATTTGTCTTTAAAAACATTTATTTTTTTTAGTATTAGTTTTTGATGGTAATTCAGTTACTGTTAATACCCAATCTTTGATATTTACAAGTAATTTTAAATTATCTTTTTTCACTAAATAATATGGAGAAACATCACTCAATTGTTTAACAGTATCGTATGTTATTCCTCCCGTTAAAATATTAAGTACATTTTCTACGGCAGTATTTTTTTCAGTTTTAATCAAATTGTAAATCTCAAAAGGATGACCAAAATACTCTATTAATATTACTTCAAATATTAAAAAAACAGTAGCAAAACAGCTTTACATTTATGCTACTTATCGTAGCGACTACAATTTATTATAACCACTGGTTAGTTATTTTGTTTTTATTTAATTAATCTTTTTCTTTTTGTAAAATTTCCTTATTAATTTCTATATAATTATATCACAAGCCGAATATATATTAATTTAGTTATGTATTCTTTTTTTGTTTAACAGAGAAAAAACACTAAGTGTTTATATACTATTTCCACTTAGTGTTTGTTTTAAATTTCTTTTTAAATAATCTAAAAAGTTTGCTTTTTTAATATTTTCTTTAATTGTAAGATTTATTTTTTTAATTACTTTACCCTTTTCATCTTTTAATTCTAAAGTACCTACTTCATCACCAGTTTTAATTGGAGCAGTAATTTTTTTCTTTGTTTTGATATCATAATCGTATTTTTTAGCATCTTCAGTGTTTTTTAATAATTCTGTTGCCTCTTCTAACAAAATTAAAGTTCCGTGTTGGTTTTTACCTTGATTAATCTTTATTTTTCCTAATTCTTTATCTTTTTCTATTATTGTATTTAATTTAAATGAGTTAAATCCATAATTCATCATGTTTACTATATCGCTATTTCTATTTGGACTAGTATCTGCACCCATAACAGTTGCAATATAACGAAGATTTTCTTTTTTTCCTGTTGCTGTTAGACAATATCCAGCTTTAGTTGTGTATCCTGTTTTAAGTCCATCTATTCCTTCGTAGAAACGTACTAATTTATTAGTATTTACAAGCCATATTTGAGTACCGTCATCTTTAGTTAAGTATTCTTCATAAATACTTGTGTATTCAAGTATTTGAGGGTGTTTAATAAGTTCTAATGCAATTATAGCCATATCATGTGCTGTTGAATAGTGATCATCGTCATCTAAGCCATGAACATTTTTAAAGTGGGTATTTTTTAATTGCAATTCTTTTGATCTTTTATTCATTAAATCAATAAACTTACTATCGGTTCCACTTATTTTTTCAGCAATTGCTACTGATGCATCATTTGCAGAAGCTATTGTTATACCTTTTATAAGGTCTTTTACTGATATTTTACTTCCTGTTTGCAAGAATATTTGACTACCACCCATTCTCGAGGCTTTTTCACTAATAGTAACAATATCTGTTTCTTTTAATCTACCAGCTTCTAATTCTTCCATAACTAGTAACATTGTCATTAATTTAGTCATCGATGCTGGTGCTAACTTTTCATGAGCATTTTTTTCATATATTATTTTTCCTGTAGAATTTTCTATTAGTATTGCACTTTTAGAGTTTGGAGCCATATCTTCTTCCGCTTTTACTGGAATTAAAAACATAAATAGTAACAAAAATATAATTGTTTTTTTCATTTGTATCACCTAATAAGTTTTATGTCATAGTATGTCAATTTATGATATTAATTTACTTTTTTAGCTGTTACAATTAAACGTTTTTTATTATTATTGATACAAGTTATTAAACTTAATTCCTCAACAGAATTATCATAATATAAGAACTCATTTTTATCTAATTTAGTAATTTTTATTACTTTGTATTTATATGTTATATCATTTATGGTTAAATAAACAGTATCATTTAATTTAAGTTTAGTTATATTATTAAATACTTTTTTACTATTATGTCCTGCTAAAATTATATTTTTATTATCAATAATAGCTCCAACTAAATCACGATTAAGATCCTTTTTATCATGCCCCTTAACTATACTGTTTATATTGTTGTTGATAGTTATATAGCCAATAATTTCTGATTTAATATTATTATTTTTAGTATGTATGCACGATGTATTGATAAATAAAAACAAAATTATAAATACTTTAGCAGCCATTTTCTTTTGTTAAAAATTATTATTAATCCTAAATAAGGTATATATTTTGTTTGGTTTTGATTAGTTTCAGGTAATTTTATTTTAGAATTTGTTTGGTTTTGGTTATTTTCTGATATTTCTGCTTTAATATTTGTTTGGTTGTCGCTGTTTTCTGATATTTCTGTTTTATAATTAACCAACTTATTATATATTTTTTCATTTTCATTTTGAACGTTTATTTCAAACTCTTCTATTTGTTGAAAGTTTGGATTGTTACTAACTTGATGCACAGTATATCTTCCATATGGCAGAGTTGTTTTTGTAATACCATTTATATCTGTAGTAAGAGTTGTTATGAGTTCATTATATTTATCATATATATTAAATTTAATATTTTGTAGTGGTTGATAATTGTCATCATTTATTTTACCTAGTAATTCAATAATTATATCTGCTTTAATATTTTGACGAAATACATCCAAATTTATTTCTTTCTGATCTAATGTTATTTTATGTAGTGTTTTATCAGGTTTATATCCAGTCCCACTTTCTATTTCTTGAATATAATACGTTCCATATGGTAGGAGTTTTGATGTTCCATAATTTTCTTCATTGATTTCAATTGTAGTTACATAGTTTTTACTAGGATATAATATAACATATTTAGTACCTAAAAATGAACTTTCTCCAATTTTATTTTTGTCATTGTTAAAATTATTTATATTAATTTTACCTATTTCCATATCAAACTCTACTGTTACATAAATCGGTTCATAACTTCCTGGAATGAATATATTTTTATGCTCTTGATTATAGTAAAGTTGGGGTTTGTTTTTATATATTGTATCTTCTTTAATAAAAGTAACTTTGCCTGTTCCAGCACTAATTGCTTTTAATTTTAAAGTTGGACCTATAATATACGCTTCTAAATTTTCAGTAGCATATATTTTATAATCTGAAATTACATCATTTAAATCACTAGCTACTGCAACTTGATTTAAATATAGTTTTTGATCAAGTTTTAAGTTTGGTTTCGTATAATGTCTATCTATTGCATTAGTTATAGTTTTTATACAGGGATCAATATTAATTTCTTTATCTTTATTAAAACCATTTAAAGAAAATAATTTAGTATCAGGATCAGTAATTTGATATATCATACTTTGAATTGATAAAGGAAAATACAAATAGTTTTGGGTTGTATATTTTTCTCCATAATAAGCAATTAAATTAATTTTATCCCACTCTTCTTTACTTAAACTTACTTTTTCCCATGGTTTATTTTCAATTAATGTGTAAGAAGCATTTTCATTAAACGTTTGCCAAGGATTTAAGTTATATCCTACTCTTAGGTCTGAATTTTTTATAATTTTTAAAGAATTTTCATATTCTTCTTGACTATTTTTCACCTTTTTTAACACTATTGAATCTGTATGTAATTTTTCTGTAAAAGATTCAGCTTGAACGACATTAATATTAATAACAGCTATTAAAACTATTAGACTGCTGTAAATAATTATTTTTAATTTCATATATTTATCCTTTCAATAATTATTTACTACAGTTTCTTTTATTTTCCTTTTACAAATAAAAAAAGAACTAAATCTTTTTTAGATTTTAGTTCTTATTTTTTAGGTTTGTTTTCACTTTTTGGTAGTGCTGCTTTTCTCGAAAGATTTAATCTTCCTTTATTATCATATCCTAATGATTTAACTAGAATTTCATCTCCTACTGAAACTACATCTTGAGTTTTTTCAACACGTTCATGTGCCAGTTGAGAAATGTGGACTAAACCTTCAGCAGTTGGCCATAGTTCTACAAAGCATCCAAAGTCTTCTACTTTAACTACTTTACCTTGATAAACTTCTCCTGTTTCTACTTCTCTAATTACTTCTTTAATCATTTCTGTTGTTCTATCAATAATACTTTGATCATTATGATAAATAATTACTGTTCCATCATCTTGTAAATCAACTTTTACAGCCCCTATTGAATTAACATCATTAACATTACTTGCCT
>CAYUEQ010000023.1:0-13981 GCA_964443805.1 uncultured Muribaculaceae bacterium | reverse complement strand
CCGCTGAAAGCATCTAAGCGGGAAGCCAACTTCAAGATGAGTTTTCCCTTCTTTATGAAATAAGTTCCCAGAAAGACTATCTGGTTGATAGGCTAGAGGTGGAAGCATGGCAACATGTTGAGCTGACTAGTACTAATAGATCGATGATTTAATCAATGTTTTTATTGATGAGAGATTTGCATTATCTTGTTTTTAAAGGACAAAATCCTTTGTTAGTGACGATAGCCTAGTGGACACACCTCTTCCCATCCCGAACAGAGTAGTTAAGCACTAGTACGCCGACGATAGTGTATGCGAAAATAGGTAGTTGCTAGCTTTTTTTTTGATTTAATATTTTATATAAATTTGTTATAATATACTTAGAAAAGAGGTATATTATGTCATATACTCCGATTACATCAGATGGATTGGAAAGTGCTCAGTTAAGGCTAGTTATCAAACGATTAAAGCTTGCTGCTGATAAAGCTGAGAAAGAATTAAGTACAAATACTAAAGATAAAAATTTAAGAGCTAAAGCAATACTTACTTCAGCTTTACTAGAAGCTAATGATAATTTGGATATGATAATTGAAATAAAAAAAGAAAATATTCTATAAATAATTTCTTTTTTTATTTTTTGTTTTGTTTAATAGTAATGTTTCCTTCATCGTCTTGTTTAATAATATAACTTTTTTCTTTTGGAATAGTAATTGTTATTTTATGTTCATCAGATAATTCAATTGTTAACATATCTAACACCTCATCTACAATATTCCACTGTAATGTGCTATTGTAATAAAAATATACACTAAAAAAAAGGAATATGCAAGTCCTTTTAACGAAATGATGGATGATTAAAGAAATCAGCAATTGTTATATTCAGTCCATAACATATTTTAACAATTGTAGATGTCTTTATATTATTATAACTTTCGTTTAGAAGCCATGACAATGTACTTCTATGTAGATTAGATAATTTAGCTAATCTATAAGCGGTAATATTCTTTTCTTCACATATTCCTTTTATTCTATGAACTATTAATTCATTTAAGTTATTATCAATTGTTTTTGAATCGTTAGTCATTTAAATCACTTTCTATAGTATTAATCAAATTTTTTCGCAATTTTTTCAGCAATTTTTTTCCAATGATCTTTAGGTCCAAAGAAGAATAAACTTGGTAATCCAATCCACATAATATACCTCCTTTACTGATTTTAATTTATCATAAAGAAGAGGACAAAAAGTGCCAACATCAATAATTATTTATTTTTTGTAATGCTTTTGACTTTATTCTTTTAATACTTCTATCGGAATAGTGATATTTAATAGCTAATTTATCTATACTAAATCTATTAGTATAAAAATCTAATATAATACTAGTTTCAATTTTATTTAAATTAGTGTTTTTTGCAATAATCAATAAATCTTCTTTTGGAATACCACGATATAGCGAATAATTATTCTTTTTAATAAATTTACTTGTTATAAACGCAAGAAGTATACCAAAAAAAACAGGTACTACAAAAGAAAAAGTAATTGATAAAGTTAATTTATTTAAAATATAGAATGATATGTTAGATACTAACCAACATTTAATAGCGGAATCTAAATGAAAAGCTCCAAAAACTTTTCTAGTTATAAAAAATGAAGTAATTATAAATAAACATTCTATTATCGTGTGATTTAAATATGCTACAAAAATTATTATAGATAAATTAAACAATTCCGATAGGGTAAATAAAATAATGTATATTATAGTAAAAATTTTATCACTTTTTTTGGCATGTTTAAATTTTTGATTTTTAATTTTAAGTCTATCAAAAATATCTTTTAATTCATTTTTGGTTGGCAATTTATTTAAAAAATCAATAAAGTTAAATTCAAATTTCATTTTTAATTTAATATTTGTTTCTTTTTTTAAAAATATATAATAAGTAATTAGAAGCAAAATAATATAATCGAATTCTAATAAAAAATAATATAAACTCTCATAAGATTGTTGATAAGTAATATTTCTAAGAAACATTGCTAAAAATTGATAAACAATTGCTAATCCAGAAACATATAGAAGTCTTTTTAGTTTATACCACATGTTTTTAATAATTTTTTTTATTAAATTCATTTTTTCTTTATTTTTATTCTTTTCTTTTAAATCTATTATTAAAGTGGTTATCACTAAAAGCAGTAAAGTAATAAATAAGTATATACTTCTTCCCCATGGGGAATTAAAAAGCTTTAGGACATTAAACATATAATATTGGATTATAGCAGTGTATAAGGTAGTTGACAAAGCGGCGAGATAATAAATTTTAGTGTTTTTGTTTTTACATGATAATCTAAATATTATGAAATATTCAATAAAAATAAAAATTTGAGATACAAAAAAAGTTAAATTTTTGGTATCTAAAAAATTCATTATAGGTGATAAAATTTTATTACTGCTTTCAGCTCCAAATATATCTAAACCCAAAAATTTTAAGATAGCACTTATAGAAATTAATATTGTTGTTACTTTCAACAAAGATTTTACAAGCAATAATTTTTCTTTTTCTGATACTTTGAATTTATTTTTTATACTGTTTCTCATACTAATCACACTTACTTTTGACATAATTTACCAATTAAATTATAGCACATTAAGATGTACCAAGTATATTTTTATTTATTTTACTTCGTGATATACTATTATTATAAATTTAAATATGTTTTTACATTCTATTTTATTTGTTTGAAAAGTAAAAATGTGTAAAACAAATTGAAATGGTAATAATAATTTTAGTGTTATAAGAAAAACTTTATTGATAAAAATAAGAAGTAAAGTATACACTTAAATTTAACTATAAGATTGTATCTAAGTTCAATCTTTGTTATATTAAATATTAGAAAAAGGAGATAATGTCATGAATTATAAATATACTTCTAGATCAGTAGAAGATACATTAGAATTGGCACAAAATATTGAGTCAGAAAAATTTCCCGAAATGGTAATTTGTTTGGATGGAGAATTAGGTAGTGGTAAAACTGTTTTTGTTAAAGGTTTTGCTGAAGCTTTAGGTATCGATGATACAATTACTTCTCCAACTTTTAATTTAGTAAAAGAATATAATAACGGAGAATTACCTTTATATCATATGGACGTATATCGTTTAGACAAAGATGCAAATGTTGAAGAATTTGAAGAATACTTTAGTAAAACGGCGGTAACTATTATAGAATGGGCAGAAATTATAAAAGATGCATTGCCAGAAGAAAGATTAGAAATTAAGTTTAATATTATCGATGAAAACAAAAGAATATTAGTTATTACGCCATATGGAGAAAAATACGAAGAATTATGTGCTAGTGTATTATAATTTTTAAAGTAGTGGGAGGGTTTTAATGTATACACTATTTATTGATACTCACAGTAAGAAAGTAGTCGTTGCTTTATATAAAAACGAAAAAATTATATGTGTAAAAGAAAAAACTAGTGAAAATCATAGTTCTGTTTTGATGCCATTAATTAGTGAGTTGATGAGTGATGAAAAAATTGAACAAAAAGATTTAAATGAGATTATAGTTATCGATGGTCCTGGTAGTTTTACTGGAATTAGAATTGGAATTACTGTTGCTAAAACATTGGCATATGTTTTAAAAATTAAAATAAAAGTAATCGATTATTTTCATGTTTTATTAGCAAGTAGTAGTACTAGTGATAAAAAACAAATTTGTATAGCAGATCCAAAAGGATACTATGTTGGTTTATTTAATGAATCAAAAAAAGTTAGTGATTATTACTATGTAAGTGCTAAGAAGTTAAAATTAAAAGAAGAATATGCTTTTATAGATGAAAACATTAGTATTGATTATGAAAAAATTTATATTTTAAGTAAAGATATTGTTCATGTTAATCCTCATGGAATTAAACCATTATATATTAAAAAAATAGGGGTGGAGAAATGATTAGAAAAGCAGAATTATACGATATCCCTATGATAAATGAATTAGGCACAGTAATAAATAAAAAGTTTACTGACTATTTTAAAATGAATGAAATTATCAATGAACCTATTTCACTAGTTATTGTTTATGAAGAAGATGCTAATGTTATTGGTTTTTTACATGCAACTGTTTTATATGAAATTGTTGATATAATTAATATAGTTGTTGATCATAAACATCGTCGTCAGAAAGTTGCTAGTAGTTTAATTGATTATTTGTTATCAGAATTAACTACTGATGTTAAATTAATGACTTTAGAAGTTAATGTTAATAATCATGGAGCGATTAAATTATATGAATTATTTGGTTTTGAAATTGTCAACAAAAGAAATAATTATTATGGCGATCAAGATGCATATGTGATGGGAAGAAAGATAGGATGAAAAAAGATATTTATATATTAGCTATAGAAACATCTTGCGATGAAACGAGTATGGCTATTATTAAAAACGGGACTGAAGAAATAGCTTTAACAATTTTGACACAAATGGATACTCATGCTGAATTTGGTGGTGTGGTACCAGAAATAGCATCAAGAATGCATACAGAAAATATTACATTGGTATTAGAGGATACTTTAAACAAATCGGGAATGTCTATAAATGATATCGACGCTATTGCTGTTACTGCATTTCCTGGATTAACTGGAAGTTTATTAATTGGTATAGAATGTGCTAAAGTTTTATCTTTTGTCTTTAATAAGCCATTAATTGGTGTGAATCATATGGTTGGACATATATATGCCAACGCATTAAACAATAAAATGAACTATCCATTAATTGCATTAGTTGTTAGTGGTGGTCATAGTAATTTGGTTTTAATGAAAGAAGATTATGATTTTCAAGTTGTTGGTAAAACATTAGATGATGCAGTAGGTGAAGCATTTGATAAAATAGCTCGAGTGTTAGATTTACCTTATCCAGGTGGTCCTAGTATAGAAAGACTCGCTAAGTTAGGTAAAAGTACTTACAATCTACCAGTACCGATGAATAATAATTCTTTAGATTTTAGTTTTAGTGGATTAAAGTCAAGTGTAATCAATTTAGTGCACAACGAAAAACAAAAAGGTAACGAAATTAATAAAGCTGATCTAGCTTGTAGTTTTCAACAGGTAGCTATTCAATCTTTAGTTAATAAAACTGAATTAGCTATTAAAAAATATAAAGTTAAACATGTAATTGTAGCAGGTGGAGTATCAGCTAATAGTCATTTAAGACAAGAGCTTGATAAATTAACTAGTAAATATAATATAAATTTGTCAATACCTGAATTTAAATATTGTACTGATAATGCTGCAATGATTGGTGCTGCAGCATATCCGATGTATTTAAGAGAAGACTTTAGTGATTTAACATTAAATGCAAAAAGTAAATCAAAGTACTTTTAAGACGTAAAGTTCTAATATAAATATTTGCTTTAAGCTAGAAATTATTATACAATTAATATAAATATAGGGAGGATACAATGAAAACAGGACAAGGAACTAGTTTGGCAAAATCTATTATAATAGTACTAGTAATAATTGTAGTAACTATAGGAGTAACCTATGCATATTTTACTTTGCAAGTAGTTGGAACCCCAAGTGATGTTAATTTGAGTACTGGACAATTTGATTTGAATTTTATTAATTCAAAATATATTTCGGTGATTAATGGAAATTTAATTGACAACGAGAATAAAACTACCGAAGCTAATGTTTCATTATTTTCAGTTGGCTTAACTGATAGCAGTTCACTAAATAATGTTGATTATTATGTAAGTTTAGATGAAGTAGTAATAAGTGAAAGTTTATATACTAAATATTTTCATTATGAGCTTCTTAAATATAATGTTGTAGTTGATAGTTCTTTAACTAATCAATCTAGTTGTAATAATGCAGAGGGAATTCATTTCTGGGAAACAGATGAGAATAAGTGTTATAAACCAGTTAATGAATCTTCTGAAGTAGTATTAGCAAGTAGTCATTTTGGATTCTGTGATGTTGATGATTCTATTAATTATGATAGTAATAAATGTAACGAATTTAAAGCTTCTAATAAAGTAAGACTTAATAACAGTTCAATATCTTTAACTAAGGGCACTAAACAATTTTTAGGAGTAAGAGTTTGGTTAGAAAATGATAAAAATGCCAATACTGCCGATAACAATCAAAACAATTTAATGGAAAACAATTTTTCATCAAAAATATCAATTCTTGCAAGACAAGTATAAGAAGGAATATCTATGAAAATTTTAATCCTTATTTTTGCTAGTTTATTTTTTATTATCGGTCATCTACTCACCAAGACTTTTAAAGAAAAAGAAAATATGCTTCAATTTTCAATTGGAATAGCATTTATAACATTATTAGGAATAACTATATTTGATTTAATTCCTGAAGTATTAGAAATATATGAAAAATTTCCTAACAAAGATATCATCATATTTGGTTTTATTGTTTTTGGATTTGCCCTATTTGGATTTTTAGATAGTTTTACTCATCAGCATAATCATAAAGAACATCGTACAGAAGAAAAAAATGAAAATCATTTATTTCATATTGGTTTAACTACAACGATAGCTATTGTGTTACACAATTTAGTAGAAGGTATTTTTATCTACATGGGAGCTGTTAGTAGTATTAAAACAGGTATACTTTTAGCAGTTGCGGTTGGACTACATAACATCCCATTAGGTATGCAAATATCAAGTAGTTTAGAATTATCTAATCGAAAAAAAATAAGTAGAGTAATTATTTTTACGATATTAGTTTTATCAACTTTTGTTGGTGGATTGATGGGAATGTTTTTTGAACATAATTTAGATATTTATATTCTTGGAGCTATATTAGCTTTAACTACTGGTATGACTTTATATATTACTTTCTTTGAATTATTAAGAGAAATAATATTTGATGAAAACAAGAAACAATCTTTTTACGGGATTATATGTGGTATTATATTAATGATAATAGCTTCTTTGATATAGAAAGAGGAATATAATGAAAAAAATATTAGTAACAGGAGCAGCAGGTAAAATAGGCTTTCAAGTAATTAAATCTTTATTAACTGAAAGTAAATATCAAATTACTGCGTTTGATTTAAAATTTAAAAATTCTATTAAATGTTTTAAAAAATATGGTAAAAGAATAGATTTTGTTTTTGGGGACATTAATGACAAGAACTTAACTAAGGAATTAGTAAAAGATAAAGATGTAATTATTCATCTAGCGGCGGTAATGCCTCCACTTGCTAGTATCAAACCAGAGCTCGCTGATTTGATCAATTATGATGGTTCTAAGGTTTTAGTTGATGCAATAAAAGAACACAATCCAAAAAGTTTTTTAATTTATGCATCTTCTAGTTGTGTTTATGGAGAGAGAAATAAAAATCCGTTAATAGATATTAAAGATCCAATAGTAGAATTAAATAAAGATCATTATGCTAAAACTAAAATCAACACTGAAGTACTGATTAAAAAAGAATTAAAAAATTATTCTATCTTTAGATTGGCCCCAACTTTATCAACTATAAAAGAAGATAATAATATATTTAATTTACCATTAAATTCAAAATTAGAGATGATAACAGTAAAAGATGCTGCATATGCTTTTACTACTGCAGTTGATTATAAAAAAGAATTAAAAGGTAAAACATTTAATGTTAGTGGTGGAGAAAAGTGTCGAGTTATTTATCTGGAATTTTTAATTAATATATTGAAAATTTATGGGTTAACTTTTAGACTGTTTAAATCATTACTCTTAAATGAAAAAAATTATTATTGTGGATATTTTCAGGATAGTGATGAATTAGAAAAAATAATCAATTATCAATCCGACAGCTTAAAAACATATTATAATCAAATAAAAAAAGAAACAAATAAAGTTAAAAGATTTATACCTAAAATATTAGGTTATCCAATTATATTGATTTTAAAAAGAAAAGGGTAAATTATGAAATATGATAAAAAAAATATTTTGTACTATAGTTTAATAACGATATTAAGTATTAGTGTTTTAATATTATTTATAATAGTTGCTCAAGGTAAAACAGAAATGTTTGATTTTAATGTTTTATTATCAATAAGTAGTATTAGAAGTCCAATTTTAACAAGATTAATGATATTTATATCAGAATTTTGTAATATGATATTTATCTTTGTCGTAGTATTGTTCTTACTTCTTTTAGTTAAAGAAAAAACACATAAGTTTTTAGTAGTAATTAATACATTAGGTGCTTATTTATTAACTGGGTTTATTAAATTGATTTTTGCAAGACCAAGACCAATAATTTTTATGTTAGTCAATAAAAAATCATATAGTTATCCAAGTGGACATGCATTAATTAGTACTGCATTTTACGGTATTTTAGCCTACTTATGTTATAAAAATATAGAAAATAAATACTGGAAATATATCAGCCCTTTCTTATTAATTATCTTGAGTATAGCAATATCTTTTTCAAGATTGTATTTAGGAGTTCATTACTTAACTGATGTAATGACAGGTATATTGATTGGTGTTATAATAATTCTTATTGAAATTAAAGTTATAAAAAAAGGAAAGTGATATTATGGGTAGAGCATATGAAGTAAGAAAAGCAAGTATACAAAAGTCTGGAGCAGCTAAAGGTAAGTTATATACTAACTTTGCTAAAGAAATTTATTTAGCAGCAAAAGCTGGTGTCCCAGATGTAGAATTAAATGTTACATTAAAAAGAATTGTTGATAAAGCAAAAAAATCTCAAATACCAAATGATATTATCGATCGAGCAATTGAAAAAGCTAAAGGATCATCTACTGATGATTATAAAGAAGTGATTTATGAAGGATTTGGTCCTGATGGTTCTTCATTAATAGTTAAATGTCTAACAGATAATGTAAATAGAACTTTTTCTTTAGTTCGTGAGGCGTTTAATAAAAGTAAAAGTAAAATAGGGGTTAATAATTCTGTTTCTTATAACTATGACCATTTAGGTGTTATTGGTATTAAGACAAATGATGGAGATAATATTTTAGAAGAACTTTTAAACAACGAAATTGATGTTCAAGAATTTGAAGAAGAAGATGAATTATTTGTAATCAGTGTACTTCCAAATGAATTTACTATTACTAAAGATGTGCTTGAAAATATAATTCCCGACATAGATTATGAAATAGATGAAGTTGGAATGTTTGCAAAAGAAAAAGTAATCTTAGAAGGAGAAAGCTTAGAATTATTTAACAAATTATTAACAATGTTAGAAGATATCGAAGATGTAAATGAAATATATCATAATGTAGAATTAGATTAAGAACTTAAAAAGTTCTTTTTTCATTAAAACTTCACATGTTTGTTATAATATTTTTATAGGAAGTGGTAGTATCAAAATATTAGTTGTTGATGATGAAGTTTTAATACGCGATGTAATAAAAGAATATACAAAAATTGAAGGCTATGAAGTAGTAGAAGCTTCTAACGGTTTAGAAGCGATTAAAATAGTTGAAAATAATGACTTTGATATCATTGTTATGGATATTATGATGCCACACTTAGATGGGTATCAAGCGATTAAGAAAATAAAAGAAATTAAAAATATACCTTGTATAATACTTTCGGCAAGAGATCAAGAATACGATAAGCTTGCTGGTTTTGAAATTGGGATTGATGATTATTTAACAAAGCCATTTAGTCCTAGAGAATTAATTGCTAGAATAAAAGCGGTTACTAAAAGAGCTAAATCAATTACTAGAAAATATATATTTGATACATTAATTATTGATGAAGCTGCACATGTTGTTAAGATAGATAATAAAGAGATAAAATTAACACCAAAAGAATTTGATCTTTTGGTATATCTAGTAAAAAATGAAAACATTGCTATTTCTAGAGAAAAGATATTAGAAAATGTTTGGGGTTATGATTTTTATGGTAATGATCGAACAATTGATACTCATATAAAAACACTTCGTAATAATTTAGGAATATATCGAAACAATATAAAAACAGTAAGAGGAATGGGGTATAAATTTGAGTATAAAAAATAGAAAATTAGATGTTAATACTAAAACATTAATTTATTTAATTGTTTTTTCGATTACTATACTTTTATTTTTACATGTATTTCAAATTACATTTCTTAACTATTTTTATGAAAGATATAAAACAAATGAAATAAAAAATATAGCATCAAAAATTTCTGCATTAAAACCTGATGAAATAAGTCAAGGATTACATAATATTGCTTATGAAAATAATATTTGTATAGAATACAGAAGTGAATATTTGACTACTAAGAGATATAATAATTTAATTCCAGGCTGTGTATTTAATACTAATAATCGTGATTTAACAAACTATCAACTTCAATTTGCTGAATCAAAAAATAAGCAATCTTATATAAAAATAGTTGATCCAGAATACAATGTTAAGGCACTACTTTATAATGTAAAAGTAGATAATGGCTATGTATTCTTAT
This sequence comes from uncultured Muribaculaceae bacterium, assembly GCA_964443805.1. GTDB lineage: Bacteria > Bacillota_I > Bacilli_A > RF39 > UBA660 > CAYUEQ01. The sequence goes on along the minus strand of CAYUEQ010000023.1, from coordinate 3,586 downwards.
ATACACAATTAGAAGATGTTAATTCAACAACTATTGCTATAAGAGCACAATTAATCTATATAATTTTATTTGCGATGCTACTTTCAATTATAGTTGCTTATTTCATATCAAGAAGAATATCAAAACCGATATTAGAAATAAGCCAGCAAGCAAAAAAGTTGGGTGAAGGGAATTATGATTTAGAATTTAGTCGATCTGAATTAGTTGAAATTGAAGAATTAAAAGAAGCTTTAATATATACAAGTAATGAACTAAGAAAAACAGATGATATTAGAAGAGACTTAATGGCAAATGTATCTCATGATTTAAAAACACCTTTAACAATGATTAAAGCATATGCCGAAATGGTAAAGGACTTTTCTCATAAAAACAAAGAGAAAATGAAAGACCATTTAGATATAATAATATCCGAATCGGACCGATTAAACATATTAGTTAACGATATTTTGAATTTATCTAAAATGCAAAATAATGCTGATGAGTTAATAACAGAAGAATATGATTTAGTAAAAGAAACTAAAAATATTATAAAAAAATATGAAATAATTAAAGAAATAGAAAACTACCAATTTGTTTTTGAAGCTCCTAATGAATGTATTATCGACGCAGATAAAAACAAATTAAATCAAGCTATATATAATTTAATAAACAATGCTATAAATTATACAGGCAAAGATAATAAAGTAACAATTAGAATAACAGAGTTAAAAAAAGAGTATCTAATTGAAATAATCGATACAGGAAAAGGAATAGATAAAAAAGATATTAAACATATATGGAAAAAATATTACAAAAATGAAAAAAAACATAAAAGAAATTTAGTAGGTACAGGGCTTGGTCTATCTATAGTAAAAGAAATATTTGATAAACATAATTTGAGATATGGTGTTAAATCAGAACTTAATAAAGGAACAACATTTTATTTTAAAATTAATAAAATGTAAATGCACTTAATTTTCACATTCACTTCACTTAATTTTCATATAAACATTATATGATATTAATATCAAAGGAGGAGTGATGCTTATAAGAGATATTTAGTACTTGAAGACCTATACAAAACATATAAACTCAAACTCACGCTTTTGGAAAAAAGACTAATCTCTTTTTTCTTTTTTGTATAAAAAAACTTGTATATAAATACAAGTTAATCTTTACTTAATGAACTTCTTATTCTTTTTAGGTTAGAGTAAATAAAGAATGATGATTTATATAGAAGATAGGTTGGTTTGTTTAATATTAAGTCAAACTCTCCAATCAATTCAACTACTTCTGTATTAAATCCTTTCTTTAATTCATAAATTCCATATAATGGAGATTTAGGATCAAAATTACCTGAGATTCCATAGAAGTTTACATATTCTTTTTTTTGTTTTAAACATTCTCTAATATGAGTATCATACATAGCGTATTTAGGATTAAAGTTACGATATTCATTGTTAATACCACTCATAAACGTTATACCTTCATTACCTATATATATAGCATATAATGTAGCAATATCAATTAACTTACTTTCTTTAACAAGTTTTTCTGCTACTTTTCTTTCTTCAATTAATCTTAAACTTCTTCTATTTGAGTGTTCTAATTCAGTTTTTAATTTTTTACCTACATTTTCTGTTTCCATCTTTTTTACTATTTCTTTATGTAATTTCTTTTCATTTTCTATTTTATCTAAAATAATATTTAAATATTTATTTGTATCAATAGAAGCTATATAAATTTTTGTATAATCTTTTAAAAGAGTAAACATATTTTTATAATAGTAAGTAGGTCTTATAGCAAATTTTTTACGTCCTGCAGTTTTATCTAACAAAGATGTAAATAGACCTATATCTTCAACTTCAGCTTCTCTAACTACAACACCTTTATCATATGAACTTAAAATATTCTTTTTAGTACTTTTACCAAAAGTGTTTATTGTTTTATCATAATTTTCTTTTAATTTAAATCTACATAAAAATCTTGGTTGCATACCATCGATATCTGTTGTAAATCCCAAATGTTTAAAATCATTATCAACAATGTTATCAACAAGGGAATCATTTTTGTCATTTATTTCTTTACCATTATTATCTCTTAATTGATATATTACATATGGATCTATTTTTAACATAAATCCTTTTTTGTTTTTAATAAATATTTTAACTTCATTTACAAAATTATTAAGAAGTTTCTTATCATTATAATCTATTAAAAAACCTCTTGGTGCATAAAAGATACTTCTTTTAATTGGAGTACTTTTAGATAATAATAATGAAGCAGCAATAATCTTTTTGTTTTTCTTAAACCCTACCATATAATATTGCCATCCATTTTTACTTTTTAACAATCCCCATTCAGGTAATTGATAAATAGATATTTGGTTATGTTTTAAGGCATAATTTAAATATTCTTTTTCTGTTAAAATTTCTAGTTTCATTTTTAACCTCTTAACTTTCTATATATTTTTAATAAAATTGGGAGTATTTTATACCATATTGGTTTAATGATTAAATCAAATTCACCAATAAATTCAATATACTCTCCACCAAATTTTCTTTTATATTCGTGTAGTGCAGCTAAATTTTTATAAGTAGTTTTAGGATCTCCTGTAGTACCGAATAAATCTACAAATTCAAAACCTTTTTCATTGGCATCTTTTGTAAACTCATAATACAGTCTGTTTACTGTAAATGTATATTGTGCTATTTTGTCATTACCTATATATAATGCCCATGCTCTATTATTAGTATTAAGTAATATTACCGATGCGATTACTTTTTCTTGAATAGAAGATTCTGGCAATGAAGAAAAAAACTTTAAATCTTTTTCTAATCTATTTATTTGAGATTGTTCTAATTTTTTATTGTTTTTTAATTCTTCTTTTATTTTAGTTATTAATTTATCTGGATAAATCTTGACTTCAAACAGCGTAAAATTATCTTGTTTACTAAATTCTTCGTATACTTTTTGATAAAACTCTAGACTATATTCTTGAAAACCATCTTTATTAGATATCAATTTGACTAAGTCATAAAAATTATTGATATTATCTGATTTATAGATATCTAAATCATAAAAGTAACTTCTTTTAATAGGTCTCATAAATGATTTATGAATATTTTTATCTATTTCTTCCATTGGAACTTTAGTGTTTATTCTAAATGTATATCTTGGTTGGTTTTTTTCATATAACTTATTAAAGCCTTGATGTTTAAGACCTAATTCGATTAAATTATCAAATATAGAATAATTGTTAGTTCCATTTTCTTTTTTGTTACCATTATCATCTATATCATGATATTTGATTCCTGGATCTATTTTAAGATAGATTGCATTTTCTTTTTGTAAATATATTTTTAACTCCTTGATAAAAAAATCTAAGAGCTCTTTATTATTATAATCAACTAGTAATCCTCTAGGTGAATAAAAATAACTCATATTTAATGGTGTATTTTTTTTTAATAATAGTGCAGCTGCAATTAATTTATCGTTTTTATCTTTGATTCCTACATAACAGGGGGTCAAATCTCTAAGCTTGTTTACTTGTCCCCATTCATAAGATTGTAAAAAATGATTATTTGGAAATTTTTTACAAAAATTT
>CAYUEQ010000022.1:0-14281 GCA_964443805.1 uncultured Muribaculaceae bacterium | reverse complement strand
GAAGAAGAAGATTCTCATTTAGGAGATTTTATTCCAGATGCATCTAATATGTCTCCAGAAGATTATGCAACAAATGAAATCTTAAAAGAAGAAATAAAACACGTCTTATTAACTCTTCAAGAAAGAGAACAAGAAGTATTAGAATTAAGATTTGGTCTTATTGATGGGACAAGTCATACTCTAGAAGAAGTTGGTAAAAGATTCAATGTTACAAGAGAAAGAATTAGACAAATAGAAGCTAAAGCTCTTCGTAAATTACGTCATCCATCTCGTGCTAAAAAATTAAAGGATTTCTTAGGTGATTAGTTTACGTTTAAAAGCAGTAGCAGAGCTTATTGAAATTCACGATAAAGTAATTGATATTGCTTGTGATCATGCCTTACTAGATATCTATTTAGTAAGAAACAAAAAACTATCTAATATAATAGTATCTGATATTAATCAAAATGCTTTAGATAATGCAATTGATAATATCAATAAGTATAATTTAACTGATGAAATAACACCTATACTAAGTGATGGACTAGAGAATATTAATCATCAAGATAAAGATACAATAATTATCTCTGGACTAGGCGCTAGAACTATTATTAAAATATTAAAAGATATAAAAAAATTTAAACATATAAAAAGATTAGTTATTCAAGCTAATAACGATCACTATTATTTAAGATCATATTTAACTAGACAAGGATATTATATTAATAATGAATCTTTAGTACTTGATGCAAATAAAAATTATATAACAATAGAATTTTTAAGAGGAAAAAAAAGATATAAATATAAAGATTTAATGTATGGACCATTATTAAGTAAAGATAAAAAAAATAAAACTTATTATGAAGAATTATTAAATAAATTAAAAATCATATTAAATAAAATACCAAAAGAGTTAAAATATGAAAGAAAATTAATAACTAAGAAAACAAAAAAACTCAATGAGATAATCAATGAGCTTTAAGACACATTAAATATGTGTTTTTTCTTTATGAATGTTTTCTATAAATTCATTATATGCTTTATATTCATAAGTATCGGTCTTACTTTTATATTTATTTATTAATTTTTTTAAAATATAATCAGTAAGGTGAGGATTTCTAATCAGTAATGGACCAAATAGATATGTACTATAAAAATTCTTGTAAATATATCCTTCATTTAAGTTCTTTGGTTCATAACCTGTTCCTTCAACAACCTCAAATAGAGGAGAAGATGAATTCTTAATTACACCATTCCTGTTTTGAAAACCAATAATTAATTTATCTATTAACTTAGTTTTATATAGTTGTTCCCCAACTATTCTAAAGTTAGTCTTATTAGTATAATAATCAAATATACCAAGACTCTTTATTTTTTCATTATCAGGAGTGGTAATATATTTACCAAATATTTCAATTGAATTACCAGTAGCAATAAAACACTTATTATTTTCTATAGCTACTTTTATTGCTTGTTTATATTTTAAAATATCATTTAAAACTAGTTGTTGATTTTCATCAGAACCACAACCTAGATAATAAATATCAAAGCCTTTAAAATCGATTACATCCTCAACGGTGAAAAAACGTACTTCAACATCGATATTACTATTTTCTAAGTGTTTTTTTAAGGCTAGTATATTACCAGATTCACCATATAAATTAAGTAAATCATAATATAGATGAGCTATTTTAATTTTCATGAACATCCCCCTTAATTAGTTTTTTAATATTATCTGTCATATCAAAACAGACCATTGTAAATATATCACCTTTACTTTGCTTCTTAGTAATATTAATTAAATCATTTATATTATCAAGTAATATTAATTTTTGATCGTTAATTTGAGCATAGCTTAATCTAGTTGCAATATCCCATTTATACTTGCCTATACATATTATTTTATCAATCGAATTATTTTTTAATAATTCAAATTCAACATCCCATAACCAAGATAAATCATTATATTTATATCTTCTTGAAACATTATCAAAACCTAATATAATTGTCTTTTGTCCTTTTTGATCTACAATGTATTTTAATGATTGATAATAACTTACTGAATTTTCATTTTTAGATTCTAACATATTTATTTTACGATTATCTAATTCATATGTATTAGCACGTTTTGGTTTAAGAGTAGATTCATTTAATGAATATAATATGTTTTTCTCTTTTATTCCTATTGTTTTAGCTAAACTAAATGCTGCTAGAGTGTTATAAGCTGCATATAAAATATCATAATTTAATGTAATTTCTAAATTGTTAATTAACATTCTCTTTGTAGTTAAATCTATATCAGTAGCTTCATAGTCAACTAATCCTCTTTTAAATTCACATTTTGGACATTTATAAGTTCCTAAATGACCATAGTGATAAAAATTATATTTTAATTTAACATGGCAAAGAGGGCAGTAAGCATGATCAATATTATTTAAATTGTGTTTGCTAAACGAATCTTTTGTTTTAGCAATTCCAAAAGTATAAGCTTTATTATCTAACATCCATCTTGTTTTATGAATTAATGGATCATCAGCATTTAAAATTAAAGTAGTACTTTCTTTTATATTTTTAAAGATCTCTTCATAAATCATTTCTGGATAACCACTTCTAGCTGGTTGATCTCTAGTTATATTAGTAATAACTAAATGACTTAAATTATCATCAAAGGCAAGTTTTAAATGTCTCTCATCAACTTCTGCTAGTAATACATCTTTTTTAAATTTATGAAATAAAGATGTATTATTAAGAATTAAAGTTGTAATACCGTAGATTCCATTAGAACCTTCTTTATTATAAGCAACACTTAAACCAGCGTTTTTTAATATATGAGCGATAATTTCTGTCGTTGAACCTTTACCAGAAGAACCTGTAACTGCAATTACTAGTTTCGGATATTTTATCTTTTTTAAAATACCATGATCACGGTCATACGCAAGTTTTCCAGGAAAAACTGAAGCATTTTTGCCAATTAATTTACCGACAAAGGTAACTAATTTTACTAATATAATTAAAAACGTTGTTTTCATAACTACCACCTAAAATTAATTATAACAGACTACATTTATTATTCCTATATGAAAATAATGGTATCATCAACATTACAACTAAAATTTAAGTTACTAGGAACCTCTAAAACATTACTGTTATTTATATTATATTTAAATTTTATAATTTTGTTTTTAGTAATGTTTTTCTTTATCTCTATTACTTTATTATTTTTATCTAAAAGAATTATATCTAGATTTATTTTTACAAAAAATGTATGGATTGCATTACACTTTGGAATATAAAAAGAAATATTAATGTTACTTTTAAACATCAACCCAAATAATCTTTTATAAATTTTATCTGCTTTTATTACTTTAATATATCTTTTCATATTAATATATTAGCATATAAAAAAGTTCCGTTGACTAATATTTTTTTCATAGTACTATTTAATCAAGATAGAAGTAGGGTATTATGAAAAAAATAGGTTATCATTTTTGTTTGTTTATTGTATTTGGAATAGCGTCTGTTATATTATTAACTTTTATAACTTATTGGAATCCGATAAGCAATTTAATATTTTATATAACAATATTTTTCTTAGTTCATTTAATTTATTATCTATTATCCAAAAAAATTAATATAGATAAAATTCATAATAAAATATTAACTATATCATCGATAGTAATAGTGTTAATTATTTTCTTTTCTATTATCTTTTGCATCAGTGATTATATATTTTTAAAAGTTAATAAAAAACCATTATTTTCTCATCAAAACATATCTTGGTCGTTTGGTGATAATAAACCTACTGCATCTGTATATAGTGGTTTAGGATATAAACTAGTTGACTGTGATGTTTGTCAAAAAGAAGTGTATTTAATGCCCTTAGGAATCGGCAGATATCCATATGAATATTACGATTGTGAATATAATAATGATTTCTATCAATTCACCTTTGCTGATGGAACCATCAAAGATATTAGTAAGAGGTATGAAACAGAAGAATTAGAAGAAAAAAATCTATTTAATGAATTTGAAAATTGTGGATATGAGTATTTTGAATTTAATAATAAATATGAAGTATCTTCTTGGTGTGATTTATCTGATGCAACAATAGAAGAAATAAAATTATTATATCCGAATATAAAATCACTTACTAGAAAAGAATTTATTGAAGAATTTGAAAAAGAAAACAAAAATTTTAAATGTAAGTTGAAAAAATATTAGAACTTTTTTGTTCTTTTTTTCTGCGGATGGTAATATAAAATTTACTCACTATCTAGAAGTTAGTGTAAAGAGTTTTAGGGGAAAGTAGTTAAAATTAATTTGAATTTATATTTATTAAGAAACTGAATTTTAGTTTCTTTTTTAATTCAATCAATACTGTTTAACATTAGGCTAAAATTAGAATTAAGCATTTGTGTGTTGAAATAATCTAAATATTTAGCAAACTTATTAGTAGAAATATTTCTTTCTATAATTTCATTATCAATTTTAGTTTTCTTTTCTTTTTTTAATGATTCAAAATAAACTTGTTTTAAATCATATCCGTTTACTTTTAATAATCTAATATTTAATAAACCATTTAAACCATCTTTAGAATATGCTTTTGGTCTGGATGTGAATAAATCTGCAAAAACATGTGATATGTCTGATCCCATAGAGCATTTGTATTTTATATGGTGGTAAGAAGTTTGGATATGATTCCAGTTGTTTAAAATGTATTTAGTTTTTTCTCTTATCGTCTCTTCACGGGTTGGTTCTATTTCTATTAAAGCTTCTATTATTTTCTTAAATACATCTTTTTCGTTACCTATTATCTGCTGTAATAATAATTTATAATAAGAATCTTTATATTTCTTAGTAGTTATATGCATAAGTGCTTGTGATAAATGAAATTTATCAAGTCCATAATTAACTTCTAAATTCTTGTGGTATTTAAATGAGCTATCTAATGCGAAAGATTTAATCCAAAATGCTCCATCTCCCATAATGTTAATTTGTTTTATTTTATCTGTATCGTAATTATAATAGATATAATCCAGAACTTCTTGTTGTAAATTCCCATCAACATTACCAAAAGTTTTTTTACCAACTAATTTATTTCGTCCTTTAGATTCTCTAACCGAATCCTCAAATACAACAGCAGCTTTAATCATATGATCTTTTTCATCTTTAGTTTGAGAGGCTACAAATTTTTCATCTAACATTATATTTATTGTATCTTTAATTTTAATATCTTCGTTACTTGGTTCCGTCATTAGTTTGGATGCAGAAACAACATTATTTCTTACAGTAGCTCGACTTAAAATATTTTTATTAATATCATCATTATATTTAATCTTGTTTCCAATTGTTTTAGAAACAATTCTACCAGCTTTAGCATAAGAATTCGACGCTGATTCTTCAATCAAATCTGCAATCACAAACATATCCATTCTTTTATATTTATCCAAACCTATTAATTTATCAACATACATAAATGATTTACCGTCTTGATCAACATATCTTCTTCTTTTAAATTTAACCCATCCAAACTTTGTTAGAAGAGATTTTGTAACAAAACCTTTAGAAGAATATTGTTCTTTTCTGCTCCTGCTATACATAAATTGATTGTCTAAAATTAATATAAAGTTTTGATATGCCTCGATAGTAAAGTTAGTGGTGAGATTATCTAAATCTTCCACAAACTGTTTGTAACTATCAATAGAGTGAGGATTATTAAATGAAAGAAAAGCATTAGTTAAAAAATTACTAAAATAATCTTTCATATTTTTTTCCAAAATTTTTCCGAATTGTGATATCATATTCATATGAAGAACCTCCGTTATTTTTTTATTCAAATTAATTTTAACAGAGTTCTTCTTTTTTTTATACCTTGCCCTAACATATTGTACACTATCGAATAGAATAATTTATTGACTATTCATTTCGTTTTTAGTAAACTATAATTAAAGTAGTAAGTTTTTATATTATTTAGAGAGAGATTTAGTTATATATAAGTTGCCAAAGAAAGGAGGAATTTATATGAAATTTATAAAATATTCTTTAATCATTTTAATAGCTGCAATTATTTTGAATACAGGAATTGTACTTGCGTCAACAACACCTTCGATACACTACCTAATACCTACATTAATAAGAAATAAAACTCAGAACACATCAACTTTAACTAAAAATCGTGGCCTAAATCAAGGATATAAAACGGTTGAAAACCATACAACGTTAACAAGTCCTTGTCCAAATTGTGTTATTTCTACTACACTTGATGGTCCTTATACAAAAGAGGCTATAACAACTACATCGAAAGATAAAAGAAAAAACTTCAACGATAAAAGCGGATTTTCCGGAAATTATTATATAACTATTAAAAGAAGTGATAAAACAGTTTTAAACACAAGACACTCTGGAGAATGGTACCTAAATAGTTAAGAAAAAATAGCAAATAATAATTAACTTAATCTCTCGTATTCTTAAAAAAGGAAGAATTTTATGTTTAAAAATAAATCGTATTCATTAGTATTATTATCTTTTCTAATTCTTTTATTGTTGTTAAGTTATAACACACATTCTCATTATCAGGAAATAAAGTATAATGAAAAAAAATCGCAAGAAGTAAAAATAAAATGTTTAGATGGATATTTTAAAGGATCGGATAACCAAAGAGTTTGTGATCAAATAAATTTTGATGATGAGACACCTAACTATGATATGTACTCAGTATTTTATACTATTATTGTATCTGGTTTAGCAGATAATGTTTATTTTATTGTTTTTTTCTTTGTCGCTGTTCCGGCACTTTTTTCTATTTGTAATTGTTTTAAAAACAAAACTATTATCAATGAATTAACAAGATCTAGTTATAAAAATACATTTAAAAAATTATTTAAAAAATCATATGTTTCAAGTTTTATATTGCCAACAATAATAATAATTGCGTTAATAATATCTTTTTCTTTTGCTAAATCTTTTGATTACTCTATTTCGACTTCAAATAGTATTATAGGGTGGAGTGAAAATGACTTAAAATTTCCAGGATTGTTTTTTTCTTTATACTTACTTAATATTTTTATCCATTCTGTTTTGTATGTTAACATTTGTTTAATAATTGCTAGAAAAAATCATAACTATTTAGTAGCTTTAATATTATCTTTTTTAACTTTTATAGCTATTGAATTATTTTTAGAAATAGCTATAGGTGGTATTTTACTATGGCATATTTTAAAAAGTGATTTAGGGCTATACTTTAATATAATGAATATGTTTAGTTTTAATACAGGAGCGGGTCTCTTAATGCCAATGGTTATACCATTTGCTTTAATGGTTATAACTTTTATTGTTATTTACTTTTTATATAGAAATAAAGAAAATTTAATAATAGATTGTGAGATGAATAATTAATGAAAATAGAATATAAGAATGTATCAAAGAGATTTAAAGATAATGAAGTTCTATCAAATATTAATTTGAATTTTAAAAGCGGTAAAATATATGGTTTATATGGAAGAAATGGTTCTGGAAAAAGTGTCTTTTTAAAATTATTATGTGGTTTTTATGTACCGACAAGTGGAGAGATACTTTACAATAGTGTTAATTTAAATGAAAAATTATTATATCCAGATAATCTAAGAGCTTTAATTGAAAAACCTTCTTTTTTCCCAGATATAAGTGGATTTGATAATTTAAAACTTCTTGCTGATATTCAAAATAAAATAACTGATAAAGATATTTTAAAAACTCTTGAGATGGTTAACTTAATAGATGAAAAAGACAAAAAATATGGTAAATATTCTTTAGGAATGAAACAAAAATTAGGGATTGCTCAAGTGTTGATGGAAAATCCTCAAATAATGATATTTGATGAACCATTTAATGGTGTTGAAGAAAAGACTGTTAAAAAGTTAATACAATATTTAAAAGAAAATAAAGAAGAAAAAATCATTATAATAAGTACCCATATTAAAGAGGATTTAAAATCACTGTCAGATACTATTTACTATTTTGATGATGGTAAAATATCAGAGGAAAAAACAAATGATAAATAAACTTCGATGTAATAATTCTAGGTATAATCATTATTTTAATAATAAAAATAATATACTTATTTTTTTGATATTAGCGATGGGTATTATAGTCCCCCTTTTTTCATATTCTGTTACATTTAATTTTTGGAGCAGACTATATTCAACGTTAACTAGTTATAGTTTTAATCTGATGTTTTTTTTAGCAATGAGTTTTAACATTATTTTTTTATCAAGTGAATTATCTAAAAATTATAATACTAATAGTAGATATAATAGTTATGAAAAGATAATTAAAATTTTTATATATAATATAATATGTACAACTATTATTTTATTTATTTCATCTTTACTTCTTGCTATATCTGGTGCTATATTATTTTCTTTAGGCGATTTTCAAATGATAAATCATCGTGTTTATCAAATCCCGATGATTTATTATATTGTATTTCACGTTATTAAACTGGTAATTTTTAGTATGCTAATAAATATTATTATATATATGTTGTTATTAATATCTAAAAACAAAATTATAAACTCTTTAATTATAGTTTTAAATGTTTCATTTTTCTTTATCCCGTCTAATAACAATGTTATTACTAAATTTTATAAAATGCCTCTTTTGTACCAAAATCATTTAATGGCACCAAATTTTGCAACATTTCCGTTAGAAATTGTATGTTCAATGATTTTGTTTCTCATTATTTATATTATATATAGAATCATTTTTAATGTTGTAACATCAAAAAAGAGAGATTTATAATGAAAATACAATTAAAAATATTATTAAAAATATTAAAAAACAATTGGAAATGGATTGCAATATTACTATTTATAGTAATATTAAAACTTACAATGATTATGTTACAACCAACTGATGCTGAGATAACTTATTATGATTTTTTAAATCTTATTTGTTATCCAAATTTAAAAGATACAGTTAACATATTACTGTCTTTGTATCAGATAGGTCTATATTTATATTTAATCTTAGTGTTTTATACTTATGAAATAGAATATTCATTTGAAAATATAATATTAAGATCAAATGAGAAAAAATGGATTAACTTTAAAATTATAACGTCTATTGTTTTTGTGATTATTACTAAAACAATTTATATATTATTAATTTATTTGTTATTTAAAATTTACTTTCCGTTAAAAATATATTACTTAATCTATCCAAACGTATTTCATATAATAAGTGTTCTTAGTTTAATTACATTTGTTAACATATTTAAAAATAATAACAAATTTATATTAATACTCAGTTTAATAATCAGTTATTTAGTTTATAAATATTTCTATCTTAATATTTCTCTAATTTTGATAGTATTTATAATAGTAATGAATATATGGTTGTTTAGATTTAAAAGAATAACTGTATAATCATTAGAATTTATTAGTTTTTATTTTTGCTTTTTAAAATTGACAAATTGAATATAAAATCTTATAATCATATAGTAGAGGGTATAGATAAATGAATAGAAATGGACAAGCGTTAATTGAGTATCTCTTAATTGTGGCAGTAATTAGTGTTATCGTAATAGCGATGGTCAGTTATTTTGGCGGTTATTTAAAGGATTCAATTACAAAATCATCTTGTTCTTTAATTGGAGAAGAATATATTAAAGGAAAAAAACCTGGTGATGGAAAATGTAGTGATGATAAAGCTGGAACAATTTTTTCCGAATAATGGGGTGTGAACATGCATTTAAATAAAAAAGGACAAGCATTAATTGAATTTATATTAGTAATACCTTTGTTATTAATGATTGTAACTGCATTAATTGATTTTGGACAAATTATTTATAATAAGAATGTTTTAGAAACAGAGATTAATTATTTGGTTGATGATTATAATAATAATTTAGAACTTAAAACAGAAATAAAAAATACAAATATTGAAGTAAATAAAAACAATTATAAAACAGAAATAGTTTTATCAAAAAACATTAATATTCTAACACCGGGATTAAATTTAGTTCTTGATAATCCCTTTAAAGCATCAGTAAGCAGAGTGATTACAAATGAAGCTTAATAATAGGGGACAAACATTAGTTATAATAATAATTTTAGTTCCATTATTATTAGGATTTATAGCTTACATAATTGATACATCTTTAATTTTTTATGAAAACAATAAAAATTATCAAACAACGAAGATGATTATAAAAGAATATTTTGATAAAGAATTAAAAGAAAAAGAAGTTAAAAATTTATTTAAGGAAAATGAAATTGAATTAAAAGAAATAAAACTAGAAGAGAATGAAATAGTAATAACAAATGAATACTATATAAATGCTATTTTTGGAAACTTAATTGGAATTGACAAATATAAAATAGCTTTAAATATAAAAGGGTTAAAAGAAAAGAATAAAATAAAATATATAAAAGAATGAAGAGGGTAAGATGGCTAGATCAAAAGGGAAGGCAATATGTGTTTTTTCGGCTAAAGGTGGTACTGGTAAAACAGTTTTAACACTTAATTTGGCTGGATTGATAAGTAAATTAAATAAGAAAGTTTTAATTATCGATTTAGATTTAGCTGGTGGTGGAATAGCTTTTGCTTTAAACACAACAGCTGAAAAAAGTATACATAATATAAATGATGATTTAAATAATAATTCTTTTAGAAGTATTAAAGAATATGTTACTAAATATAATTCTAATATTGATTTTTTAGCAAGTCCTAGAGATCCAAGAAATGCATCTAAAATAGATGCTAAATATATTGATTTAATAATTGAAGATGCTAAGAGTTGTTATGATGTAGTTTTAATTGATACTAATCATATTTTATCGCCAATTAATTTAGTTATGTTAGATAAAGTAGATGATATATTATTTATGATAACTAATGATCCTTTTACTTTTAAAAACATGAAAACTTTAATTACAATTTTAAAATCTCTAAATTTTGATAATTTTAAAGTGATTTTAAATAATGCAATTGGTGGCAAACGAGATTATTTTTCTGTAAATGATATTAAAAACATAATAAAAGTTGATATAGATTTTGTTTTAGATAGTAATTACTATTTAAAAAACATTGATGATTTAATTATTAATGGTCAGATATTCACACTTAATGAAAAATCATTAAACACATCTACTTATGGAGATTTATTAAAGATAACAACTAATGTTTTAAAAGATGATAAGGAGAAAAATAATGAAAAAAAATAGTATAGCACAAGAGTTTAATATAAAAGATTTAAATAAAGATATTAAAATGGTTACTGATTATGAAATATTTCCTGACAAAGAACTTTTAGAACAATTAAGAGATGAAATAATAACTAATTTATTAAATAGTGATGCAAAAGTAGATGATTTATCTAGAGAATACATCAATAATATTATTGATAAAACATTAGAAGGAAATGATTTATCTAATTTAGAAAGAAGCCATATATTTAATTTGATTGATAATGAATTAGAGGGCTATGGTCCACTTACAGAACTTTTAAAAGATACAAATATTACTGAAATTATGGTTAATAGTCCTAATGAAATATATATTGAAATCGATGGTAATTTAATAAAAGATGAAAATACATCATTTATTAATGATGAACATATCATTAGAACTATTCAAAGATTAATTCAGCCACTTGGAAGAACAATAGATGCTACTAATCCAATGGTAGATTCAAGGTTGCCAGATGGCTCAAGGATTAATGCAGTTATACCTCCTTTATCTGTTAAAGGGCCTGTTATGACTGTTAGAAAGTTTAAGAAAACAATTAATAATATCGATGACTTAATTAGAAATGGAAGTATGACACCATATATGGCAAGATTCTTAGAAGCAGTCGTTGTCGGTAAATTAAATGTTCTTATTTGTGGAGGAACTGGGTCTGGTAAGACATCGCTTCTAAATGTATTAAGTGATTTTATTCCTGAAACAGAGAGAATTGTAACAATTGAGGATGCTGCTGAATTAAAATTAATTAATGAACATGTTATTCCTTTAGAAACAAGAACAGTAAACTATGAAAAAGAAGGAGAAGTTACAATTAGGGACTTAGTAATAAATGCTCTTAGAATGAGACCTGATAGAAT
Source organism: uncultured Muribaculaceae bacterium (assembly GCA_964443805.1). GTDB lineage: Bacteria > Bacillota_I > Bacilli_A > RF39 > UBA660 > CAYUEQ01. Next base: position 2,219 of record CAYUEQ010000022.1, on the reverse strand, counting down.
TATCGTTGGAGAAGTTCGTGGTAAAGAAGCTTTTGACATGCTACAAGCTATGAACACAGGTCATGATGGTTCTATTACTACATTACACGCAAATGGTCCAATTGATGCTTTAAATCGCCTAGAAACAATGGTTTTAATGAGTGGAATAGAAATACCTTTAAAAGCAATTAGAGAATATATAAAAAATGCGATAGATATAGTTGTTAATATTGATAGATTAAATGATGGTAAGAGAAAAGTAACTAGCATATGTGAAATTACAGGTGTTGAAAATGAAACTATTATGTTAAGAGAAATATTTAAATTTACTCAAAAAGGTATTACTGAAAAAGGGGAAGTAAATGGAGAATTTTCTTTAAGTAATACAGTTCCAAATGTATATTTGAAATTAAAATCAAGAGGGATAAAAAGTATTGATGATATTTTTAATCCAACTAAAAAACAATAAATGAAAAGAGGTAATATTCATGGAAAACTTTAATGTATTATTATTTATATTCCAATCGGTAATAGTTTTTGTTGTCGTGGGTATTATTTTTTATTTTGTTATTGCATATCGTTCTTATAAATTAGAAAAAAGATTTAATAAGTTTTCACTTAACTACGAAGATGAAGAGTTAACCTTCTTTGATAAAATTATCAATATTTTTTCTACTTTAGTTAATAAATTATCTAATGTATTAAATAGATTTAATACTATATATCGATATAGTGGTAAATATGATAAATATATTAGTTTTGAAGAACGTGTTGCTAAAGACGGAACTGACTTTGTTGCAATTAAATTAATATTAGGACTAGTATTCTTAATTCTTAGTATAGGTATTAAACTAAATGTTATCGTTCAATTAATTTATTTCATAGTTGGTTTTTATTTAATCGATTTACCTTTATTTTTAATTTATAAAAGTAAAGAAAAAAGAATAGAAAATGAATTACTTAATGCAATTATTGTAATGAATAATTCTTTTAAAGCTGGAGCTAGTATAATTCAAGCAATAGATATAGTTAAAAATGATTTAGATGGTCCTATATCTGATGAATTTAAAAAAATAGCTAATGATTTAAAGTTTGGCTTAAGTATAGAAGATGCTTTTGATCGATTCTATAAAAGAATTAATTTAGATGAAGTTAAATATATCAGTTCTTCACTATCTTTATTAAAACAAACAGGTGGTAACATAGTAAAGGTATTCTCTTCAATAGAAAAATCATTTAATATTAGAAAAAAATTAAAAGAAGAATATGAATCAATGATTGCTGCAAGTAAATTTATTCATAAATTATTACTAATATTACCAGTAATAATAATTATAGTTATTTATCTGTTAAATAATAATTATTTTAATATATTAATTGAATCTCCACTAGGTGTTTTTATTATATTTATAATAATAATAATTTATAGTAGCTATTTAGCATTAGCGAATAAAATATTGAAGGTGCAAATATGAAAAAAGAATCATTTATATTAAAAATTATAAGTACTAAAACAATTAAAAGATTAGAAAAAAAGAATCTATTTCTAGGAAACAATTCTAATGACTTTGTTATAAAATTTTTAAAAAGAAGATTAATATCAATTATTGTTTTATTTTTTATCTTAGTATTTACTAAACAAGGTTTTATAGTCGCCCCTATAATTGTGTTTCTTGTCTATATATTAGCTGAATATATTGTTTTTGATGTCAAAATAACTATTCGTAAAAGTAAATTAGATAATGAAGCTTTATTCTTTTTCGAAGCTCTAGTTTTATCATTAGATAGTGGTGTATCAATAGAAAAAGCTTTAGAATTAACAACTAAAAACATCGACAGTGAACTTTCAAATGAATTTAAAAAGGTACTTGCAGAAATAAATCTTGGAAAAACATTAACTGAAGCTCTTAATAACTTTAAAAAAAGAATACCTAGTGAAAATATTAATACAGTTATTTTAAATATAATTCAATCAAATAAATTTGGAACCGATATAACAACTTCAATTTATGATCAAGTAGATTACTTGAGAGAAAAAAAGTATCTAGAATTAAAAGGCGATATATCTAAACTACCAGTAAAACTAAGTATTATTTCAGTATTATTTTATATACCATTAATGTTGTTACTAATATTAAGTCCAATATTATTAAATTTGTTTTTAAAATAAAATAACTATAGTCTTCTTGAATAAACCTCTATTAAATGATATATTTAATTAGAAAACTAAAGGAGAATAT
>CAYUEQ010000021.1:0-14289 GCA_964443805.1 uncultured Muribaculaceae bacterium | reverse complement strand
GTAGATAACTTTTTTTAATTTGATTATGAGCTTCTCGGTATGATATTAATGCATTAATAATACTCTTCTTGTAAACAGGTCTATTTTGCCATTTAATATATTTTAAATATTTGTTATAATTATATTGTATGGGTGGTAGTAAAATGGAATTTATAGAATTTAAAGATTGTTATAAAATATATCCTAATGGAGTTACTGCACTTGCTAATGTGAATTTATCCATTAAAAAAGGCGATTTTGTTTTTGTCATCGGTTCTACTGCAAGTGGTAAGTCTACTTTGATTAAGTTATTATATAGAGAAGAAAAGCCGACTAAAGGTAAAGTAATGGTAGGTGGGCTTGATGTTTCTAGACTTAGAAATGGTAAAGTTTATAAATTAAGAAGAAAAATTGGAATTGTATTCCAAGATTTTAAATTGCTACCAAAATTAACTGTTTATGAAAATGTAGCTTTTGCTTTAGAAAGTATGGGTTTAAAAAAATCTGAAATAAGAAAAATGGTTTTAAAGTCTTTGGAACGAGTAGGTTTAAAAGAAAAGGTAAATAGTTTTCCTAATCAATTATCAGGTGGAGAGCAACAAAGAGTATGTATTGCAAGAGCGATAGTTAATGAGCCAAAACTGTTAATTTGTGATGAACCGACTGGGAATCTAGATCCTAAAACATCAAAAGAAATTATGAAAGTTATTGAATATATTAATAAAGAAATGGGAGCTACAATAATAATGGCTACTCATGCAAAAGATATAGTTAATAGAATGAAAAAAAGAGTTGTAGTAATAGAAAACGGTGTTGTTGCAGGTGATTATCTGAAAGGAAGTTATAAAGATTATGAAAATATTTAGAATTTTAACGACCAATATAAAAGATGCTTTTAAAAGTGTGTTTCGTAATTTCAGTTTAAGTATGGCATCTATTGTATGTACAACAATAACTTTAATTTTAGTTGGAATCGCTTTAGTAGTAAGTGTAAACATTAATAGTTTTACTGATGATTTAGAAAAAGATTTAACTATAGTAGTTTTTATGGAACGTGATGTCGAAAAAGCAGATGTTACAGAACTTGAAGATTCATTAAATGAAATAGATAATATTGCATCATTAACATATCAATCAAAAGAAAATATTAAAGAACAAATGAGAAAAGAATCTGATGTGTTTGATTCTATTATGGCGGAATGGACTGAGGAAACTAATCCTCTTCAAGATCAGTTTTCGATTAAAGTAGATGATATTCATTATATAAAGAAAACAGCAGATCAAATAGGGAAACTACCAAACGTTAATGCTGTTAAATATGGTGAAACAGTTGTAGATCAATTAATATCAGTGTTTACGGTAGTAGAAAAAACGACGATTATATTAGTAATTTCATTAGTTATAGTAACTACATTCTTAATTGGTAATACTATAAAACTAACTATTTTTTCAAGAAAAACAGAAATAGAAATAATGCGCTTAGTCGGAACAAGGAACATCGTAATTAAATTGCCATTTTTATTTGAAGGTTTTATATTAGGGGTTATAGGGTCGATAGTACCAATTATCATTACTGTGTATGGATATATTTTAGTTTTTGAACAATTTAGTGGATATTTATTTGGAAATATAGTTCGAATGATACCACCTACACCATTTGTATTTTACATCGCTATTGTTCTAGTTTTAATTGGATCAGTAGTAGGTATGTTTGGTAGTTATCGTTCAGTAAGAAAGTATTTGAAAATATGAAAAGGATAGTTAAAATATTTTTAGTAATAACATTAGTATTTGCTATATCGTTAAGTGATAATCAAGTCTATGCCTCTAAAAATAAAACTTTAGGGGATTTAGAAAATGAATTAGTAAAACTAAGACAAAAATATCAAGCTAATGTTTCTGAAAAAAAACAAACACAAGGACAAATTGAAAATAATAAAAATTCTGTAATTAATTCATTTAGTGAAAAAACTAAAAACGAACAAAATGTTGAACTTGCTAAAAAAAAGGTTGAAGAAAGTGAAATAAAAGTACAAGAAGTAACAGAACAATCAAACGATTTATTAAGGTTTTTCCAAATAACTAGTGGTGAAAATATTTATTTAAGTTATATAGCAGATTCTAATTCGATTACTGATTTTGTAATAAGAGCTGCTGTAACTGAACAACTTTCTAAATATAACAATGAAAAATTAGAAGAATTAGAGAATCTTATTAAAGATAATAATCAACTACAATTAGACTTAGCAGCTAGAAATAAAGAACTAGATGATGCGGTTATTAGGTATCAAAAAAATATTGATAACTTAGGAATTCATTTGAATGAAATTTCTGATATATCAATTGACCTTGAAGGTGAAATTCAAACATTGCAAAAAGAAATTAAGTACTATAAAGGATTAGGATGTAAATCTAATCAATTACTAAGTGTGTGTGCTGCAACTATGGGTGATACAAGACTTATAAGACCTACACAAAAGGGAAGAGTAAGTAGTCCTTATGGACCAAGAGGTGGAGGTTTCCACTATGGGATAGATATTGCAGGTAATGCTGAAGGAACAGCTATATACTCACCAGCTAATGGAACGGTTATAGCTGTTCCAAGAAGAATTCCTTATCCTGGTTGTGGAGGAAGAACTTTATATATTTATCACAATATAAATGGTCAAGGATATACTAGTGTGTATGCTCACTTATTATCAGTAAATGTTAAAGTAGGAGATAAAGTAACTCCAAATACTGTTGTTGGTACAGTAGGTGGAGGTCCAAAAGCTGGACCTGATTGTTCAACTGGACCTCACTTACATTATTCAATAGCTAGAGGAAGACAATCTACTTATTCATCTGCTGCTAAAAACTTTATTACACCATTTCCATTTACTAATAGATCTGGTTGGGCATTTAGTACTCGATTTTAATAATAAATAGAATCTAACTAGGTTATAGATTCTATTTTATTATATAGGGTCTTTTATTTACAAAAACTATTAATATGTTAATATATTAAAAGAGATGATGAAATGAAAAAAATTGTAATTTTTGGTGGAGGATCTGGTTTATCCCAAATATTAAAAGGTTTGAAACTATTTCCTCTTGATATAACAGCAATTGTAACAGTTGCTGATAATGGTAGAAGTACAGGTATCTTAAGAGAAGAATTTGATATACCTGCTGTTGGTGATATTACAAAAGTATTATTATCTATGGCTAATACTAATGAAATAAATGAAAAGTTATTGAATTATAGATTTGATGAAAATAGTAGTATTGGGGCTCATTCAATTAAAAATTTAATGTTAGCAGCACTACTTGATATAACAGATGATTTTAATCAATCAGTTGATATTTTTTGTGATATTTTTAATATTCAAGGAACTGTGCTACCTATAACACAAGAATGTGTAGATTTAGTTGCTACAACTGTTGATAACAATATAATATTTGGTGAAGCACAAATAACAGAGTCGATGAAAACAATTAAAGAAATTAAATATAATAAAGACTTTGAAGTTAACAAAAATGTTTTAAACGCTATTGAAAAAGCTGATTTAATAATTTTTGCACCAGGAAGTTTATATACAAGCATACTGCCACATTTGATAGTGCCAGACATAATAAAAGCAATAGACAAATCAAAAGCAGAATGTTTATATGTTTGTAATTTAGTAACTCAACCAGGAGAAACGCTTGATTTTACAGCTAGTGAGCATATAAAAGTATTGAATAAACATTTAGATAAAAAGAAGATAAATTCAATAATAGTTAATAATCAAAAAATATCTGATTCATTAATTAAAAAATATGAAAATAAAGAACAAAAACATCAAGTTGATTTTGATAAATTGGAGTTAGATAAATTAAATTTAGATATTATTGAAGATAGAATTTATACTATAGAAGATGCTTATATAAGACACGATTCATTAAAAACAGCATATTTAATATTTTCACATTTAATGCGTGGTGGTAAGAAATGACATTTACTAAAAGAATTAAAGATGAAATATCTAAAACAGATAATACTAATGTAGAGATAATTGCAGAACTTTCATCTTTTATAAGATATAGTGCTCGAATTAAAAAAAATGAAATAGAAATTGTTATTGAAAATGCATCAATAGCTAGAAGAATATATAAAAATATTAAAACTATCTATAATGTATTGCCGACAATTATTGTTAGAGTTCAAAAAAGATTTAGAGTAAAACAATTATATATATTAGTAATTAAAGATAAAGTAGATATAATCCTTGATGATTTAAATATTTCAATTAATAAAGTAAACTTAGTAGATGATTATATTATTGGATCTAGAGAAGAACAGATTGCATTTATAAAAGGTGCTTTCCTAGCTTGTGGTAGTATTAGTGATCCTTCAAAATCTGGTTATCATTTAGAATTTACTATAAAAAACTATAGTGAAGCTAGATTCTTAAGCAAATTGTTAAAAGAGTTAAAGTTTAAAAACAAAGTTTTAAAAAGAGAAAATGCGTATATGATATATATCAAAGAAGCAGAAGTTATAAGCGACTTATTACGTCTTTTAGGAGCTATTAATGGATTGTTTTACTATGAAGATATTAGAATATATCGAGATCATAAAAATATGGTTAATCGACTTAATAACTGTGATATAGCTAATCAAGAAAAAGTAATGACAACTGGTTTAAGACAGTTAAACAATATTAAATATATTGAAGAAAATAACTTAACGGATTTGTTTGATGATAAAACGCAAATAGTAATGAAATATAGAAAGAAATATCCTGAAAGTTCTTATCAAGAACTAGCGGATATTATTACCTTAGAAACAGATTATAAAATAGGTAAATCTGGAGTTAATCATCACTTTATTAAAATTAGAAAATTAGTTGATAAACACCAAAAAATCAAATAATTTTATCAATTAAATTATAATCTAAAGCTTCTTTAGCATCCATAAAATAATCTCTTTCTGTATCTTTAGATATTTTATTTACAGTTTTATTAGTTAGTTTAGCTAAAATTTTATTTAGTTTTTCTTTTAATTTTATAATCCTCTCAGCAGCAATTTTTATTTCTGTTGCTTGACCTTGGGCACCACCAATAGGCTGATGAATCATTATTTCAGAATTAGGTAGGGCATACCTTTTTCCTTTGGTACCACTAGCAAGTAAAAATGCTCCCATAGATGCTGCAATTCCGATAACAATAGTAGAAACATCGCTCTTAATAAAATTTATAGTGTCATAAATTGCAAAGCCTGCAGTAACGCTTCCACCAGGAGTATTAATATATAAGCTGATGTCGTCATTATTTAAAGAATCTAAATATAATAATTGAGACATTACTAAATTAGCAGTATGATCAGTTATTTCTCCAGTTATAAAAACTATTCTATCTTCTAATAACCTAGAATATAAGTCATAAGCTCTTTCAGAGTTATTTTTTTTTTCGATTATAGTTGGTATTATGTTCATATTTTTTCACCTATTATATCTATACATCAAAAAGTGCAAAGTATACATCAAATCATATGACAAAATATTATATGTTTGATAAAATGTTTATATAGAGTAAGAGGGAGATTAATGGAACATAAGATAAAACTAACATTAGAAGATAATAAAATTATAGAAGTTAATCATAATACTGTAATTAAAGATGTAGTTAATCGCTATGTTAAATCAAATGATAATCCTATATTAGGTGCTAAATTAAATAACAATTTAGTTAACTTGAATGATAAATTTACTAAAGATGCAAAATTAGAGTTGATTGATTTACACGATATAAATGGTTATAAGATGTATCAAGCGGGATTAAAGTTTGTAATAATTATTGCAGCAAGAGAGTTATGGGGTACAAGTGTTAAGCTGGAATTTTTAAATTCATTAGATACAGGTACATACACTAAAATACCTCTTAAAGAAAAATTAACTAAAACGGATTTAGATATGTTGTCTAATAAAATGAAAGAAATTATTGCAGCTGATTTACCAATTAAAAAAATATCAGCTGATAAAAAAGAAGCAATTGATTATTTTCATAAAATTGAAGAACCAGAAAAAGGATTTAACATAAGAAGTGTTGCAAATAAAACGGCTACATTATATAAATTAAAAGATAGTTATAATTATTTTTATACAGAAATGCCTGCTAGTACAGGGGTATTAACAAAGTTCGAATTAAATACATTTGATGATCCAGATGGAGGATTTATATTAAGCTATCCGAAAAGAGAAGTTAAAAATGGCATAGAAAAATATACTCATTATCCAAAAATATTAGAGTCTTTTGAAGAATATAGGTCATGGCTGAACATGGTTGGAGTTAAATATGTTGCAGATTTAAATGAAATAGTATCAAAAAGTGAAATAAAAGAATTTATTTTAACTAATGCTTTAATTAAAAATGAAAGTATGATGCAACTGGCATCTGACATTATAGATAATAAAACACCAATAAAAATTATTTTAATTGCTGGTCCATCGTCATCAGGAAAAACAACATCGGCAAATAAAACAAAATTATTTTTAAAATCATTTGGTATTAATTCAGTTATGTTATCAACAGATGACTATTTTAAAGAAAGAGAAGAAACACCAAAAGACCATGAAGGTAATTATGAATACGAAGTAGTAGAAGCATTAGACTTAGAATTATTACAAAGTGATTTAGAAAAACTATGTAATTATGAAGAGATAAATCCACCCAAATATAATTTCTTTACAGGAAAAAAAGAATTTGGTGAAAATAAATTAAAAATAAGAAAAGGAGATATAATAATCATGGAAGGGCTGCATTGCTTAAATGATGAATTAAGCAGTAACATTCCAAGAGAAAATAAATATAAAGTTTATGTCAGTCCTTTTACAGCATTAAATCTTGATCGCCATAATCATATATCTACTATTGATTTAAGACTCTTGAGAAGATTAGTAAGAGATAATATGTTTAGAGGAAGAAGTGTAGAAGAAACTTTAGAATCATGGCAAAAGGTTAGAGAGGGAGAAATTGAGTTAATATTCCCATATCAAGGTGAGGCTGATTCAATTTTAAATACAGCTTTAATTTATGAATTAGGGGTATTAAAAGTATTTGCAGAACCAATACTATACTCAGTGCCTTCAACATCACCATATTATGAAGAAGCAAAAAGATTACTTAGTTTCTTAAGACCGTTTTTTCCTATATCTTCTGAATTAGTTGAAAATGATTCGGTGTTAAGAGAATTTATAGGTGGAAGTATATTTTATTAGAAAGAGGAAAGATAATATGAAAATAGCAATTAATGGATTTGGACGAATTGGAAGGTTAGCATTTAGGGAATTAATTAATGATAAAGATTATGAACTAGTAGCAATTAATGACTTAACAGATGCTAAATCATTAGCACATCTACTTAAGTATGACTCAGTGCATAAACCATTTGATGTAGATAAAATAACACACACAGATGATGCGATAATTTACGATGGTAGAAAAATAAATGTTTATGATAAAAAAGACCCAGAAGAACTGCCTTGGGAAGAGTTAGAAGTAGAAGTAGTATTAGAATGTACTGGAGCATTTAATAGTAAAGAAGGCGCTGAAAAACATATTCAGGCAGGAGCTAAAAAAGTGTTGTTATCTGCACCCGGAAAAGGTGAAATGAAAACAATTGTTTATAATGTAAATGATGAAATACTTGATGGAAGTGAGACGGTAATTTCTGCTGCAAGTTGTACAACTAACTGTTTAGCACCAGTAGTTAAAGTTTTAAATGATTCAATTGGTATTGAAAAAGGATTTATGACTACTGTTCATGCTTATACAAATGATCAAGTCATATTAGATGTACCACATAAAAAAGGAATAAACGCTAGAAGAGGAAGAGCAGCAGGCGCTAATATAATTCCTACATCAACTGGTGCAGCTAAAGCAATAGAATTAGTTATTCCTGAATTAAAAGGAAAGTTAAATGGAACTGCATATCGTGTACCAGTAACAGATGGATCATTAATAGACGTTGTTATTGAACCTTCAAGAAATACATCAGTGGAAGAGATAAATCAAATATTTAAGGACAATCAAAGCGAGACTCTTAAATATACTGAAGACCCAATAGTTTCAAGTGATATTATCGGATCAAAATATGGAGCAACAGTAGATGGTCAATTAACATCAGTTGTTGAAGTTGATGGAAAACAATTAGTTAAAATAGTAGCTTGGTATGACAATGAAATGGGTTATACGGCTCAAATGATTAGAACATTTAAAAAACTAAAATAGACTATGGTCTATTTTTTTTGAAATAAACTAAAAACTTAAGGATGAAATATTGATTGGAACTTTTGTATATTGTAATGTTAAATTGTGCTTAATAATTAATAGTTTCATTTGTGTTTATGTCATTTTGGGATATAATATTAATATATGGAGATGATAGCATGAAACAAAGAGTTCAAGATATGGATGTAAGTAATAAAACTGTGTTATTGAGATGTGATTTTAATGTACCTATAGATAACAATCAAGTATATGATGATAAAAAATTGGTTGCATCTTTAGAAACTATAAATTATTTAAAAGAAAAAAATTGTAAAATTATTATTTTATCTCACTTAGGAAAAGTTAAAACAGAAGAAGATAAATATAAATATAGTTTAAAGCCAGTAGCAGATTATTTAAATAAAAAATTAGCATTAAATGTTGGTTTTTATAATGGGCAAAAAGATAAAACTGTTGATAGAATAAAAGCGATGCAAGCAGGAGAAGTTTTATTATTAGAAAATACAAGATTTGAAGATATACCTAATAAACTAGAAAGTGGAAACGATATTCAATTATCAATGTTTTATGCTTCTCTAGCAGATTTATTTATCAATGATGCTTTTGGATCGTGTCATAGGGCACATGCATCAACGGTAGGAGTTGCTAAGTTACTACCAAGCGGAATAGGGTTTCTAGTTCAAAAAGAATTAGAAAATTTGGATAAGTTAATTAATAATCCCGAAAGACCATTTACATTAATAATGGGTGGTGCAAAAATAGATGATAAAATACCGATGATTAAATCATTAATTAATGAGTGTGATTATTTATTACTTGCTGGTGGTATTGCTAATACTTTTTTGGCAGCATTAAATATAGAAGTAGGTTTTTCTGTTGTTAACAAAGATTTAATTCTTGAAGTTAATGAAATAATGAAACAACACAAAAATAAATTTATGTTGCCGCTAGATGCGATAGTTGGAAATAATTATGATAATAATTATGTCAAATATCAATTAATAGATAAAGTTAGCAAAAATGATATTATCTATGATATTGGAACAAAAACAATTGAAAAATATAAACAAGCGATTAATCTATCAAAAACTATTTTTGTTAATGGAACAATGGGAATGTATGAAGACAAGAGATTTGCTAATGGGACAAATTTAATGTTTAGATTATTGGCAGAAAGTAATGCTACTGTTATTGTTGGTGGTGGAGATTCAGCTAGCGCTGTAGAGAAGTTAGGTTACGCAGATAAAGTTGATTATATTTCAACAGGTGGTGGAGCATCACTTGAATATATAACAAATAAATCATTGCCAGCTATTGATGTAATTAAGGATGTAAAAAAATGAAATTAATAGTATTGAATTTAAAACTTAATTTTACACTTCCAGAAATGGTTGTTTACAAAAAAAGATTAGATGAATTTGTAATTGGAGACCCAGAAGTTGTTATTTGCCCACAATTTCCATATCTATCTTTATTTAATGATGGCAATTATAATTTAGGTGCTCAAAATGTATCTGAATATACTAAAGGAGCATTTACTGGTGAGGTAAGTGCAAGCGATCTTGCAAGTTTAGATGTTGATTATGTTATTATTGGTCATTCAGAACGTCGAAGTGTATTTCAAGAAACAGATAAGAATTTTATTCCTAAAATTATAAATACATTAAACAATAATATGACACCTATTTATTGTATCGGTGAAAATAAAGAAGAAAGAAGTAGAAAAAAAACTTTATCAGTTATTCAAAAACAGCTAGCAACTGTATTAAATAGAGTTGCTATAGAAAATATTAGTAAAATAGTTATTGCTTATGAACCACTTTGGGCAATCGGTAGTGGTAAGACTCCAACTACTCAAGAAATAGAAGAAGTAATAACATTTATTAAAACCTTTGTTTTAAATAATTATAAAGAAAATATTAAAGTTATCTATGGAGGAAGTGTAAATGATTTTAATATTTCTACACTAAATCAGTTAAATAGTTGTGATGGTTTTATTATTGGGAGCTCATCTTTAAATGTTAATGAGGCACAATTAATTGTAAAATCAACTAAATTAAAAAAATAAAACCGATATATCGACAACCTTTTACATTACTTGACAACATATGACAATATATATTCTAGTATTTTGTCATTTTTATATGTATAATTATATTGCGTGCAGTAATTAGAGAAAAGGAGAAAAAATGAAAAAAAATATCAGAGTGCTGATGATCGACGATAATCAAACTTTAGTCGAATCAGTTGAGAAGTATTTTAGTAGTCACGCAGTAATAGAAGTTGTTGATAAAGCAGAAGATGGTGTGGAAGGATTAAATTTAATTTTAGAAAATCATGAATCGTATGATATCGTTCTACTAGATTTGCTAATGCCTAAGAAAGACGGGGTTGCTATATTAGAAGAAATGGCAGCAAAGAAAATAAAAAAGAAAGTTATAGTTTTAAGTAGTTATGCTAGTGATGTGGTTTTATCTAGAATAAGTGCTTATAATATTGATTATTTTATTTTAAAACCGTTAGATATTAAAGACTTAGAAAAAAGAATATTAGAAATTGGAGAAGAAGAATACCAACTTATTGAAGATAGACAAGCTATTGAAAGTAATAGTATACAAATATCAATAACTAAAATTCTTCATTCATTAGGAATCCCCTCACATATTAAGGGCTATCATTATATTAGAGAAAGTATATTTCTAATCTATAAAAATCCTGACTTACTTGGAGGTATAACAAAAGAATTATATCCCGAAATAGCAATGAAGTTTGAAACTACTTCATCAAGGGTAGAAAGAGCGATAAGACATGCTATTGAAGTAAGTTGGAATCGTGGAGACTATGAATTAATGGAAGAAATTTTTGGCCATAGTGTTGATTATGATCGTGCCAAGCCCACTAATTCAGAATTTATAGTAACGATTGCAGATAAATTACGCCTTGAAAATATAAAAGTAAAATCTTAAGACTCAGTTTGAGTCTTTTTAAATTGTTTTGTCTTTTGTTAAGTGCTATGATAAAATTGTTTTTAGGAGAAGTTATGAAAAAAATACTGACAATTATATTAGATGGATTTGGTATCAGAGAAGAAGAGCATGGAAATGCAATTAAAAAAGCTCAGTTACCAAATTTCAATAATTTTTATAATAAAAACCCTCACACCTTACTTCATGCAAGCGAGGAGTATGTTGGATTGCCAAAAGGAACTTTTGGTAATAGTGAAGTAGGACATATGGCTATTGGTGCCGGAAGATTAATAAAGCACCAATCTTTATTAATAAATGAATTATTCAAAAGTGGAAAAATAGAACAAAATCAAGAGTTTATTAAAATGATTGAATATATTAAAAAAAATAATAGCAGTCTTCATTTAATGGGGATTGCATCTAATGGAGGAGTTCATGGAGATATAACATACTTTCTTGAAATGCTAAAATTAGTTAAAAAACATGATATCAAGAATGTTTATCTACATTTAATAACAGATGGAAGAGATACCTCTCCAATATCAGCACCAACTTTTATCAAATATATAAATGAAGTAATAGAATATGTTGGAATAGGAAGTATTGCATCAGTATGTGGACGATATTATGCAATGGATAGAGATAACAAGTGGGATAGAACAAAGAATTATTATAATTTAGTTGTTTATGGTTTAGGACATCAAACAGATAATTTAACTGATACTATAAAAACTGCTTATTCAAAAGATATTACTGATGAATTCATCCCACCAATTATTTGTAATCAAGAAGGTGTTCTTAAAGAAAATGATTGTATATTTTGGTTAAATTATCGTGCTGATCGTTCTCGACAAATAATGATGAGTTTAACTAATGAAAAATTCGATGAATTTTCTAGTAAAAAAATTAATTTAAAGGCTTTTAGTTTTTATAAAATTAATGAACTTGTTAATACCTCTTATTTATTAGAAGATAATATAATTGAAAACTCATTAGGGCGTTATTTATCTAGTTTAGATATTACCCAAGCTCGAATTGCTGAGACAGAAAAATACGCACACGTAACTAGATTTTTTGATGGTTTTTACGAAGGGCAGATTGAAAAATGTGATAAGTTCTTAATACCATCATCTAAAGTAGCAACATATGATTTAATGCCAGAGATGGGTGCAGTTGCTGTTACAAAAAAAACAATAGAGTGCATCGAAAATGATTATGATTTTATTTTAGTTAATTTAGCTAATCCAGATATGGTAGGACATACTGGGAACATGAACGCTACAATTAAGGCTTTAGAAACAGTAGATGAATGTTTAGGACTATTAATAGAAGCGGCAACCGATAATTTTTATAAAATAATTGTTCTAAGTGATCACGGTAATGCAGATACGATGTTAGATGAAAATAACAATCCTGTTACAACGCACTCACTAGCAAAAGTTCCTTTTATTATAAGTGATCAAAAAGTCAAGTTAAAAGAAGGAGACTTAACTATGGTTGCACCAACTATATTGAAATACTTAGACATAAAAATTCCAGATGAAATGAAAGGAACACCAACACTATTTGTTGATGAATAATAACTTTATATAACTCGGGGGAGAAGTGGTAAATATGAGTAAATTATATTCAATGAACGAAGAGGATTATGAGTTAGTAGATTCTATAATCCAAGTAACTAATTCAATTAATACTTTATATAAAAAACTATTTGAATTAGAAATAAATAATTTAAAAGATACTGATGAATATAGAAAGTATATTCAATATTTAAATATGGCAATAGAACTAGAAAATAGTTATTATGATAAACTTACAACTTTGCAAGGAATAAAAATCCTTAATTTTTTATTATATGATAAATTTCCGGAAAACAATTTATCTGATATAGAAAGTATAATTTCAAGAAAAACAGATGACCAAATGATTAGAAGAATACTAGTAGCATTAGATTACTTATTAGAAAATTATCAACAAGAAAATTTTGAACAACTTTTTAAGATTTCAGAGCAAGATGTGATGTTTAAAGATGAAGACCTTGATAAATTACCAGATAGTTTTGTTTATGCTTATTATGGTTTAACAGATGAGTTGTATTTAAAGTTATTAAGGAATAAATATGTTGTCGATAACGTTCATCAAGAAGAAATTCTAAAAAATTTTTTAGTCTTTGTAGAAGAAATTAAACAAGATAAGGGCAATAGTAAATACAAAAATGAACTGATTAAAGTAAAATACGATATATCATTCAATAATAAAAACGTTGAACAAACATTGTTGGATAATAATTTTAATATGGAAAAGCCTCTGATATATTCTTCAAACCATTATTTAGATATCGTAGGATTAGAAAAAGACATATATAACTTATTAAAAGATTATAGGGGATTTAAATTATCAGTAAATCAGATTGATGAATTACTCAGAATTAAAGATTTGGATTATGAAAAAGAAGACAACCAGTTAATCGCTTTATTAAGACATACAATTTTAAGGTCAATATTTTTATCACTTAGTGATGAGTGTTTAACTCATATAAATAAACAATATAAGGAGGAAAATATTTCAAATAGTGAACAAATGAAAATAAGTAAAGAAATTTTATTAAAAACGTTTGGTAAAATAAAAAAAGATCGAAACAAACAAATGCAATTAAGTTTAAAAAAATAAATAATTTTAGGAGTTGGGTTTATGAGTAAAAGTTTTGAAATGGAAAATGGAGATTATGCTTTAATTGATTCGTTACTTAAAGTTACAAAGTCAATTGATAAAATATATGAAGTATTATATGAGTTGGAAAAAAACGAAGAAAAAGATAGTGTTGAGTATGCAAAATATTTAAAATATTTAAATCTTGCATTAGAAGTAGAAAATAATTATTACTGCGAAATGTCTTTTGAACAACTTTTTAGAGTATATAGTTTTATTACTACTGACTTAATGCCGATTACATATGAAAACAATATTGAAAGTGTAATTTCAGGTGTAGATACAATTAGAAATGTTAGAAGAATTATAACATCATTTGAGAATATAATTGATACCAATAATTATATAAGTTTCCTCGAAGAAGAAGAGTTTGATGAACTTA
>CAYUEQ010000020.1:0-14952 GCA_964443805.1 uncultured Muribaculaceae bacterium | reverse complement strand
GTCCATCTTCATTCTTATCGTGAAAGAAGGTTGGTTTACTATTTATATTTTTAATATCATCTATAGTTATGTGATGATATTTAGTAGAGTGATAAGTTATTTCTAATAAGTTTAGAGCACTTCTAAAATCTCCACTAGCTAGAATAGCTATATATTCCAATGTTTTATTATCTATTTTTATATTTTTTAAATCTTTAACTGCTAATTTTAATCCTTTTAATATATCTTCTTTAGATAATGAGTAAAGTTCAAAGATTTGAACTCTACTTCTAATTGCAGGATTTATTTTATGATATGGATTAGATGTTGTAAGTCCGATTAAAATAATTAAACCATTTTCGATATGAGGTAGTAGTATATCTTGTTTATCTTTATTCATTCGATGAATCTCATCAACAATTAATATTAATTCACCATACATTTTTGCTTCTTCAATTGCAACATCAAAGTCAGTTTTTTTATTAATAACTGCATTTAACATTCTAAAAGGTTTATCTATTTCAGTTGCTATGGCAGAAGCTATACTTGTTTTACCTGTTCCAGGTTTACCATATAAAATCATTGAAAAAAGCTTCTTGTTTTTTACTAAATTTGTTAATATTTTATCTTTACCAATTAAATGTTCTTGGCCAATGATATCTTTTAATTTAGTCGGTCTTCTTAAATTTGCTAGTAGTTCCATAACTTCATCTCCATAACTAGTATACCAAAAATTTATGATATACTAAAGATGGTGATAATATGCTAATAGATAAATATCTTGAATATTTAAAATATGAACGTAAATTAACTATAAATACAATTAAAACCTATACAGATATCTTAAAAAACTTTAAGAAAGAAATAAAAGATAAAGATATCAAAACAATTAAATATGATGATTTGATTAAGTATATTAACACGTTAAATAAAGAAAATTTAAGTAGTAATACAGTTACACTTCATATAATCGTTCTAAATTCATTTTATGAGTTCTTAGTAGATGAAAGTGATATTACTAATAATCCTTGTACTAATTTAAGTCTACCTAAAACAACATCAAAATTACCAGAATTTTTAACTATAAAAGAAGTAAATGATTTACTAGATATAAAACTAAATACTCCCTCAGATTATCGTAATAAAGCAGCAATGGAGTTAATGTACGCAACTGGTATAAGAGTTAGTGAATTATTAAATATTAAATTAAAAGACATCGATCTACATAATACTACTCTTTTAGTAACGGGGAAGGGGAGGAAAGAACGTTTATTACCCTTTGGTGATGTCGCTTTAAAATATTTAAATATTTATATAGATACTTACCGACCACTGTTATTAAAAGAAAAGATAAGTGATTATTTATTTGTTAATGTTAGAGGTGGATCTTTATCTCGTCAAAGTTTTTTCAAACTAGTTAAACAAGAAGGTATTAAAAAAAATATAAAGAAAAATATATCTCCTCATATTTTAAGACATTCATTTGCTACTCATTTATTAAACAATGGGGCGGATTTACGTATTATTCAAGAATTGCTTGGCCACGAAGATCTTTCTACTACTCAAATTTATGCCCATTTAATTAATGAAAAAACAAGAAAAGACTATGATGAATTTCATCCACATAGTTAACAAAAAAAGGGATTAAATCCCTTTTTTAGGCTATGAATTAATCGTTATCATTTGAATTGTTGGAACGATTGTTTTTAGCACTATTTCTAGAATTATTTCTTGATGATTTTTTGTTTTTGTTTGAATTTCTAGAGGAGTTGTTTGAACGTGCAGAGTTTCTATTTTTTGCACTATTTTTGTTTCTTGCCATATTATTCTCACCACCCGTTATTATTATGGACTTTAAATTTAATATAATTCGTTTTAAGTTTAGATAAGTATGGAAATTTTTGGAGTAATAAACATATATTTAAATGGTGGTAAAGTGCAAATACTTATTCCAATACTTATATCTACTATTGCAGGATTATCTACTGTAATTGGTGGTTTAGTAGTGTTTTTAAAGATAAAACCTAAACAAATTGATAAATTTATTACATTTTGTTTAAGTTTTTCTCTTAGTGTGATGATATGTGTTTCTATAACTGATTTAATTCCATTTCCAAGCAGGGTAGTGGTTGAAAGACTAGGTATTATATTAGGAGCAATAATTTTAATAGTTGTTTTTTCATTAGGTATTTTTATAGTAACTATAGTTAATGAAAAACTAGAAAAAATAAGTCATCAATCATCTAATTTATATAAAATAGGCGTTCTAAGTATGATAGCACTTATGTTACATAATTTTCCTGAAGGAATTGCAACATTTATGAGTGCTTATCAAGATATAAATCTTGGGATTAACCTAGGATTTGCTATTATGATGCATAATATACCTGAGGGGATATCAATAGCGGTTCCTATCTATTATTCAACTGGTAGTAAGAAAAAAGCTCTAAAAACCACTTTTATTTCAGGTCTTGCAGAGCCGTTAGGTGCAATAATTGCATTTATTTTCTTAAGTAAGTATATAAATGAGTTAACAATTGCATTAATTTTAATTTTAGTTGCCGGAATAATGATTACTTTAGCAATAAATAAATTACTACCTGCAGCATTAGAATACAATAAAGATAGATATATATACTTAGGAATGATAGCAGGAGCTATTATAATGATAATAAACCACTTCTTTTTATAAATATACAAGTTAGTTAACATAATATATATTATAGGAAGTTCTATTTATAGCTTATAATTAATTATTATTACTTTAAAAAACAACAACTATTTAAATATTAGTTGTTGTTTTATTATATTTATACTTTTCTAGATTGTATTTCAGCTATTTTTTCAAATACTTCAGCAGCATTTGATTCATTTATAGTTGTATAATTAAGTTCTTGTAATGCTTGAACCTTAATTGTATTTAATTGTTGAGTACGACTTAACTTCTCTTCATTCTTTTGTTCTATTTCTTGAACAAAACGTTTATGAGAGTCGCTTAATTTACTTCTACTAGCTCCCCCACTGTTATAAAGCGTTAGAGCAGAGTGGACAATACCTTCAAAAATGAATTGTTTATCTTCATCAAACTTATATTCATGCGGATCGATAAATCCAGTTGTTTTAGATAGATAACCTAACATATATTTAATTTCAGGTACATTATCTAATGATTGTAACGAATGATAAACGTATAAAAGAGCATTATAGTTTTCTTCTCTTTTATCTGAATCTAATAATTTTTCTTTCATTAAGTAAGTTATATCAGCTATTAGTTGTTGTTCATCTTTATTTAAACCTTTTAAGTTAAAATAACTGTCTAAATCAGATAGTTTTTTTACTCCTTGGTTCAGTCTCCCCTCCACTGCCATTAAATATTCAGTATTTACTTTAATATTTTCAACAGTTTCGACATCGCCTTCTTCAATATCTAGTAATTTGAACAATAATAATTTCTTTTCTTTCGGCCATTTATTTATATTTTCTAATTCTAAATAATTATAAACCATCTGTCTTGATACACCGAGATATTTAGCAAGTTTTACTTTAGAAATTCCTAATTCTTGCAATAGATCTTTAAGTACTTCCATATACACATATCCTCCTTGATTTTACAATATAAGTATACATCACTTAACATTTGATTGTCAAGCTGAATGTGTCGTGGTTATGGTTAGATTATTTTATATCTTTCATTGTTTTCACCTATCTTTTTTAGGTGTCTATTCTAACATTTTTATATATATAAAAAGCTATGGATTATAAATACCATAACTTTTCATTATTTTTTCTAACTTCATTTATTATTCCACTACCAATACATTCATCATCTAAATACAGTACACATGCTTGTCCTGGTGTTACTGATTTAGCGCGATTAGGATATTTAACTATAATTTTATCATCTAAGTAAACTAGTTCTACTTTATGATTTTCTCCACGATATCTAAATTTAGCATGACAGTGAGTAGGTCTTTTATCACTTAAGAAATTAATTGTATCTATTGTACATTCATCACTCATTAAGTATTCATTATCTTCGCCAAATGCAACGTATAGAATATTTTTAGCAACATCTTTACCACATACATAATGTTTTTCTTTATGACCACTAATACCTACATTTCTTCTTTGACCAATTGTATAGTTCATTAAACCAGTATGGGTACCAATTTTTTCATTTGATTTAACATTTAAGATGTCTCCTGGATTTGGTTTTAAATAATTAGTTATAAATTTTTGATAGTTTCTTTCTCCGATAAAACATATACCTGTTGAATCTTTCTTTTCTGCTGTTTCTAGTTTTAATTTTTTTGCAATATCTCTGACTTCATCTTTTGTTATATCTCCAAGTGGAAATAGAACATCATTTAATATATTTTTATCTATTTGTCCTAAAAAGTAGGTTTGATCTTTATTATTATCGAGAGCTTTATAAAGGATGCCTTCTTTTACTTTAGCATAATGGCCAGTAGCTATTTTAGAAGCACCTAGTTTTTTAGCTTCTTCAACAAACAAATCAAATTTAATATATTTGTTACACATTAAGTCTGGGTTTGGTGTTCTTCCTTTTTTTAATTCATCTAAAAAGTAAGAGAATACATAGTCCCAGTATTCCTTAATAAAATCTATTCGATGAAGTTTAATACCTAGTCGATCACATACGTCTAAAGCATCATTATAATCACTTTCTTGAGGACATATACTATTATTTATATCTGGATTACCTAAGATGTCATTATTGATAGTAGAATCCCAATTACGCATAAAAAGACCGATTACTTCATAACCTTGTTCTATTAATAAATAAGCAGCAACAGAAGAGTCTACTCCCCCACTCATGCCAATAACTACTTTTTCTTTCATTATAATCGCTCCTCGTAAGGAATTATAACACAAATTAAGCTAATAAAAAAGTTATGAACGATAATATTTTATTACTAAAAAAGAAGATAAATAGATCACTTATTAAGACAATAGCTAATATAATAAATAATTTTAAGATATTGTATCTAATTAATTCGTAAAAGGACTCCCCTTTTTTACTAATAATAGTATAAATAATTTTCTTAGTTATTTTTAATGCCACAATTGAAATAAATAATACTGCAGTTAGAAATAAAGCTTTAGTTAGTAAAAAAGATATGAAATTAAATATTAGACCACTAAATTTATAATTAGCAATAAAAATAGCTGTTGAAAACCCTAGAATAATCCCTTCATAGAACAAATAAAATATCGATATTACATTGCCGATTATAGTATAACTTAATAAAAATATCGCACTAAGTAAAAAGATATGTTCTACAAATAAATTTATATTAGTTTTACCAATGGTTACTTTATAAGTAGTTAATCCTTCTTTAATCCCACTTTTTATAACATCACTTTGTTTTATATAATAAAAAGCTCCAAAGATAGTTCCAATTATAAATATACATAGTAAAAATATAATAATTGTTTTGTTTTTTGCAATGCTTGTCCATACCTTCTTCATAGTATCACCTTCTAAAATATATTTACTAAACTCTAAATTTATGATAAATTTATTAGTAGGTGGTAAAAATGAAGAAAAAAACAAAAAAAAGAATTGTGTGGGGCCTACTCATAATTATGGTTGGTGGCCTTGTTGTAACATTTGTTGCGTATTTAGCATAAAAAAAGCTAGTTTATCTAGCTTTTTATGTCTTCTAATTTAACCGAAACCAATTTACTAACTCCTGATTCTTGCATTGTAATTCCATATAACATATCTACATATTCCATAGTTCTTTTTTTATGAGTTATGATAATAAATTGACTTTGATTTTTTTTATTTTGTAAGTATTTACCAAATATATCGACATTGGTTTCGTCTAATGATTCTTCGACTTCATCTAATATACAAAACGGAATAGTTTTAACATTTAAAATAGCAAATAATAAAGCAAGTGCTGTTAGTGTTTTTTCTCCTCCAGATAAAAGTCCAATATAATTAATCTTTTTACCAGGTGGCTCTGCGATAATATCGATTCCAGTATTTAATATATCATCGGGATCGGTAAGTTCTAATATCCCTCTTCCACCTTTAAAAATTTCATTAAATACTTTTGAATATTCAATTTGGATTTTTTTGAAAGTAGTTTTAAATTTTTCAATCATTATTTCATCCATTTCATCAATGATTGAATTTAAATTTTCTATAGATGCTTCTAAATCATCTTTTTGAGTTACTAAGAACGTATAACGAGTATTCACTCTTTCAAATTCGCTTATTGAACCAAGGTTTACTTCTCCTAATAATTTGATTTCTTTTTTTAATGCGTTTACTTCAACTCTAACATTATCTTCAATATCATCTAATTCATAATTAGCAAGAGCTTTTTCATAAGTCATTTGATATTCATCATTTAACACATTTAATAGTGTATCTAATTTTACTTCAGCTCTTGTTGACTTGATTTCGAGTGATTTCAGTTCGTTTTGATGTTTGTTGAACTCTGAATTGGATTTACGATAAACGTGGTCTAATTCTTCTATTTTAGTGTTTATTTCATCTTTTATATTCGTTACTTCATTTAATTTCTTTTCTGCATTAGTTAGTTCTAATTCTTTTTCAGATACTTCATTTAATAAATTATTTAAAGATTGATCTATAGTTTGATTAATAACATCTTTAGTTCCTAAAATTTCATCTTTAATTTTATTATAATTTTCTTTTAATTCTAAATGATTACTTTCTTTATGTAAGATAATTTCCTTGATAGATAAAAGATTCATTCTAATTCGTTCGTTACTTTCATTTAACAGAGAATATTCTTTTATTAAATCATTTAATTCAGTAGTTTTAATATCTTTAAGTTGTTCTTGTTTAGTTAAATTAGTCTTACACTTTTCTAATTCAACGCGATCTTTTAATGAACTGTTATTAAATGTATTTATTCCTCCAGTAATTGAACCTCCAGTATGTATAATTTCACCATTTAGGGTTACAATTCGGTATCGATAATTTATTCTCTTACCAACGACATTTGCAGTATCAATATTATTTACAACAACTACATTTCCAAGTTGATTAGTTATAATATTAGTAAATTTAGAATTATATTCGACTAAACTTGATGCAATATCAATAAAACCATCAACACTTTTAATAATATTAAGTGTATTACTATCAACTAATCGTTCTTTAATAATATTAAGTGGCAGAAATGTTGCTCTTCCAACTTTATCTTTTCTTAATCTTTCAATCGCAGTAGTTGCAATTACTTGATCATCAACTATAATAAAATTACTAGAATAACCTAAAGCAGTATCTATTGCTAGATTGTATTCTTCATCAACTTTAATTAAGTTACCTATTGTGTTATGAACTCCTTCAATGTTATAATTTAAAACTTGTTTAACAGCTTTTGGTAACTTTAAATCATTTTCAATATTGTTTTCTAAAATATTGATTCTGTTTAATAAAATGTTAACATCAAAGTTAAGTTTATCAATTGTATCTCTTAAACTTTCAATTTTTTCTTTGTTTAATAATAATTCTGATAATATTTTACTTTCTTCTTCTTTTACTGTTTCAAATTTTTTCTTGTTTTCTTCAATTTCATCACTAATAATTTTTATTTCATTATTAAGTGATAATTCTTTTTCTTTTAAAGCAACTATATTATTTTGTAATTTAATATCATCAACTTGATACTTTTGACGTTCTATTGTTATTTGTTTTTCACTATTTAAATCATTTAATTCTTTAGTTAATTTTTTATATTCCGCATTTAAATTATTAATCTCTTCATTTACTTTTAAATTCTGAAGTTTTAATTTTTCTATTTCTGATGTATCAGAATTATTTAAAGCATTTAATCTAATTATTTCATCATTAATATAATATATCTTTTCTTTACATGTTTCATATTCAGTATTTAAATTTGATATATCATGAGCTATTAGAGATATTTCTTTTGTTTTTAATTGTTCTTCTATCTCTTTATATCTTTTTGCTTTTTTAGATTGTTCTTCAAGAGGTTTAACTTGAAGTTCTAATTCATCAATTAGTAATCTTATTCGTTCTAAATTATCATTAGTTTTATCTAATTTACGCACTGAAGCTTCTTTTCTTTTTTTATATTTTTGAACCCCTGCTGCACTTTCAAATATCCCTCTTCGTTCAGTTGGTTTACTATTTACAATATCTTTTACATTACCTTGAGATATTATATTAAATGATTCTTTTGATGAACCACTATCTAAAAATAAAGTTATAATATCTTTTAATCTAACTTTAACGTTATTAATAAAATAATCATTTTCACCAGTTTTATATAATACTCTTTTAATCTCAATATCATCAAAATCACTATTTAAATAGCGATCTGAATTATCAAACGTTAAAGCTACTGATGCTCTTGCTTTAGCTTCTCTTGTTTTACTTCCAACAAAAATAACGTCGGTCATATTATTAGTCCCACGAAGAGCTTTAATACTTTGTTCTCCTAAGACCCACTTAACCGCATCAACGATATTACTCTTACCAGATCCATTTGGTCCGACAATTCCGGTTATTCCGTCTCCGATTTCCATATCTAAATTATCAGCAAATGATTTAAACCCACTAGCTTTAATCCTTTTTAACTTCATTTTCTCACCTACATATTTGCTTGTTTATTAATTGCATCTAATGCTGCATATTGTTCTGCTTGTTTTTTGTTTTTACCTATACCAGTACCATAAGTTAGTCCACCAATTTTAACTTCAACTTTAAATTTCTTCTTATGAGCTGGACCAATTTCTTTAACAACTACATACTCTACTGATTTATTAGTTGTTTGAACTATTTCTTGTAACATTGATTTATAGTCCCCAAAGAAATGAAAATCTTTTTCTATGTATGGCACTATAAAGTCTTGAATAAATTTTTTGGTTTTATTAAAATCATGCTCTAAATAAATAGCTCCTAAGACACTTTCAAAAGCATCTGCTATTATCGCATCATTAATATTTTTAGATTGACCATGCCCTACTCTTAGCTCTTTATCTATTTTTAATTTCTTAGAATAAAAAGCTAGAGCTTGTTCACAAACAAAAGATGCTCTTAATTTACTCATTTCACCTTCGTCTAATTCAGTGTTTTTATAAAGATAATCACTTATAGAAAGTTGTAAAACACTATCTCCTAAAAATTCTAACCTCTCATAATTCTCCGCCTCATGCTCATTAGAATAAGAACTATGAGTCAAAGCGGCCATTAATAACTCTTTATTATTTATAACAATTCCGTATTTTTCTAGTAATTTATGCATAATATTCACCATGACCATTATATCAAAGGTTTAACTAAAAACAAATAATTTTTAAATTTAATATCCAAAAGTAATTATTTGCATTAAAATAAACTCTCTTTAGTGAGAGTTTTTATGTAAAAAATTAAAATAGTTTTTAAAATTAAATATTATATGTTAAAATATAATAGATGTTTTATGAAAAAAATATTAATAAAAATGGTAAATATATATAAGTCTATTCCTTTTGAATCTCATTTATATTGTCGTCATATACCTACATGCTCTACTTATATGATAGATGCAATAAACGAACACGGATCATTAAAAGGAACATATTTAGGTATAAAACGCATATTTAAATGCCGTCCTGGAGGAACATATGGTTTTGATCCAGTACCACTAAAAAAGGAGAAAAAATGAAAAAGTTAATATTTATTATCGCAACAATAAGTTTAATGATAATTGCTGCAGGTTGTTTCAAAAGAGATGATTTAGAAGATGTAGAAGTTTACACAACTATTTATCCCATAGAGTTTTTAGTCGAAGAAATATACGGTTATAATTCTAATGTAAACAGTATCTATCCAAATGGTGTAGATGTAAATGAATACACTCTAACAAAAAAACAAGTAGAAAATTACTCACAAGTAGCTTTATTTGTCTACAACGGTTTAAGCGATGAAAAGAAAATAGCTGCAGATTTTCTAAACACCAATAATAAAATTAAAATTATTGATGTTTCTCAAGGGCTAGAATACAATAGTTCAATCGAAGAATTATGGATATCTCCTTCCAATTATTTAATGGCCGCTCAAAATATTAGAAATAGTTTAAAAGAATATATTTCAAATAAATATATTAGAGAAGAAATAGATAACAACTATGAAGAATTAAAAGTTAAACTTTCAGAATTTGATGCTGAATTAAAGATAATAGCAGAAAATGCTACTAATAAAACATTAGTAGTTGGTAGTAAAATGTTTAAATTTTTAGAAAAATATGGGTTTGATATTATTTATCTAGAAAGAGATTCAGAAGTTACATCTATTACCAAGAAAAAAGTAAGTGATTTAATATCAGGTGATTCTGTTTCTCATATATTTGTTACTGAAGGTCAAAGTTTAAGTGAAACTGTTGAAAGTTTTGTAAAAAATACTAAAGTATCATTAACTGAAATCAAAGTTGCTACTACATTAACTGATCAAGAAAGAAAAGATCAAGTAACTTACTTAGATATATTAAGAGCAAATATTGATTTAATAAAAAAAGAAGCATATGAGTAATTGACTATCTGTAATAAATATTGTAAAATTAGCTTATGTTAATTTTATGGAGCAGTACTCAAGAGGCTGAAGAGGCGCCCCTGCTAAGGGTGTAGGTCGGGTTTCCCGGCGCGAGAGTTCAAATCTCTCCTGCTCCGCCATTAATGTTAATCAAACCTTGAATATTCAAGGTTTTTTTATGTATATAATCTAATTTAATTATTTATAATCATCTTTTGCTACTTGATACATTAAAATTGATGTTGCAACTCCTACGTTTAATGATTTCATATAACCGCTCATTGGTATATATGTTTTTTTATGAGGATTATTGTACCATCCTTCGTTAATACCATATCTTTCATTACCAACAACTATAATTACTTTTTCTTCAAATTTATTATTAAAACAATTTACTCCTTTATCTGGTTCACCTAGATATGGTTTTATATTACTATTATTTATTAATTTTTGAGCAAAATCATAATCACAGTTTATTGTAGGTATATTAAATATCATTCCCCTACTACTATGGATACATTTACTGTTATTTATATTTGTTACAGAATCAACATTGATAATTAAATCAAAGTTTGTAGCATCAGCTGTACGATAAATTGTGCCTAAATTACCAGGTGTTTCAATTCCATCAGTAACCAACGCCCTTTTGTATTTATTTAAATCAGTAGTATCTTTATTAAGTAGGACATTATTAACAGTTATAATAATTCCTTGAGAATTCTTTTTTTGTGCTAGTAAAGAAAACACTGCATCAGTTACTTTATATATTTCTTGACTCTTTTCTTTAATTTTTTCTAATAAATTAATAGTATCTTTATTATTTATTCTTTCTTCACAATAAAACAATTCGTTAATATGTAAATTGTTTTTTAATACTACTTCTATTATTGATATATCATCGACTATAAATAAATCTTTATCTTTATTATTTTTGATATTTTTTCTTAATGTTTTAATTACTATATTAGATTTACTTACATTTTTTTCAATTTTAGACATTACTATCCCTCCAAAATATATTTAAAAATCAATTTATTACTATAATTATAACAAACTAAATAAAAAAGACTATTCAATTATGATAATAGTCTTTTTGTTTAATAATTATACTCTTACACAATATTTATGTTCTAAATCTTGAATACATATGTATCCATTTGGTGTTCTGCTCCAAATGCTGTCTGGTTGATATATTATTTCTAGGGCAGTAAACTTAGTGTTTTTTCTAAATACAGCATTATCATTATTCTTTTTACTTATTAAAGCTGACTTAGCTTTTTTAGTTGTATCTTTAACTTTTACTTCTTTAGCATCAACGCTTGGTAAAGTTCTTATTTTCATATTAGCTAGACATTTATAATAGCCTTTATTATATACTGGGAAAGGATTGTATTTTTTAATGTTACTTATATCTTTAGATTTAGGGTCAATTATTTGATTCGAGTAAATATATAAATAATCAAGGGGATTTAAGGCGTTTTCAGCTTGATAGTGGTTACTATTAGGTTTGTATAGCCCAAAGTGTAAATGTGGCCCAGAAACTACTCCAGAATCTCCCATATTAGCTATATGTTGATACTTTTTAACTTTATCATTTACTTTTACTCTAATACTATTGTTTTGTAAATGGCCATAAACACTTACCATATTATTTAAATGCTTTATATAAATAACATTTCCACCTAATGATTGTTTTTCAACTGATATAACAATTCCTTCATCACAGCTATAAATTGGTTGGTGTTTACCAATAGAATTATTCCAACCAAAGTCTACACCTTTATGCTTATTACTAAAACTATTTGTAATATTTATATATTGAAGTGGATATTTCATTTTTTATCTTCTCCATTATTATTTTTTCTTGTAAAGAAATAAGTTATAATAGCGCCATAAGTAGTACTAAATAAAACTAACAATTCATTATTAAGTTCTTTACTTTGAATTAAAGATATTATTAATAAGATTGAAAGTGTTAGAGTTAAAAGAAATGTTACTATTGATTTTAAGTCAATTAATTTAGCTATTTTTTCAGTTATTTTCATAATTCACCTCGACATTTATGTAGTTCATCAACGATTTTACTCGTTTTACTTACATATTCATTAACCATTTCTTTTAATTCTTTTATTTCATCATCAAATTTATATCGAT
Source organism: uncultured Muribaculaceae bacterium (assembly GCA_964443805.1). Lineage (GTDB taxonomy): Bacteria > Bacillota_I > Bacilli_A > RF39 > UBA660 > CAYUEQ01. The sequence goes on along the minus strand of CAYUEQ010000020.1, from coordinate 2,276 downwards.
GATCAGTGTTTTGTTGGATTATTACTGTATTGTACTCTACAACTTTTTCTACCGACTTTAATGCTTGCGTATTACTTTCTATTTGTAATTTTAACAATTCATCTCGATAATCTCTTTTCTTCATTCTTTCCATCGAAATATCAATTATTTTAGGTATATATTTAAAACTTAAATAGAATAAAGATACAATTATAATGCTAGTAACACCATAATCAATTACTATTTTTATAATTTCATCCATGTTTTTTCTCCTTTAATGGTTTTGTAATAGTATATTAAAATATTTGATTTCTAACACGGTGGAATCATTATAGAGTTTAAAAAAACATGAAATTAATCATGTTTTTCTTTAAGTTTAGCTTGAGCTGCTGCAAGTCTTGCAAGCGGAACTCTAAATGGAGAACAAGATACATAATCTAGTCCAATATTATGACAAAATTCAACACTTGATGCTTCTCCTCCATGTTCACCACATATACCTAGTGTTATATTAGGATTTCCTTGTCTTCCTCTTTCAACTGCTATTTTCATTAATTCTCCAACACCAGTTTGATCTAATCTTTCAAAAGGATCTTGTTCAAATACTTTTGTTTCATAATAGTCATTTAAGAATTTAGATGCATCATCTCTTGAGAATCCATATGAATATTGAGTCAAATCATTTGTTCCAAATGAGAAGAAGTCTGCGTGTTTTGCAATAACATCTGCAGTCATTGCTGCTCTTGGTATTTCAATCATTGTTCCAACTTCATAATGCATATCTACACCTGAGTTTTTGATTAATTCATCAGCTGTAGTTACAACTATATCTTTAACATATTCTAATTCTTTTACATCTCCAACAAGTGGAATCATCATTTCAGGAACAGTTTTTATTCCTTCTTTATTAACAGTAATTGCTGCTTCAATAATTGCAGTTGTCTGCATACGAGCTATTTCTGGATAAGAAATTGCTATACGACAACCACGATGTCCCATCATTGGATTTGTTTCATGTAATGATTTTACTCTAGATTTTAATTCTTCAAAACTTAAATCTAAATCATTAGCTAATTCTTTTACTTCATTATCTTTTGTTGGTAAGAATTCATGTAATGGTGGATCTAAATAACGTATTACTACTGGTAGACCATCCATTGCACGATATATATCTTCAAAGTCTTTTCTTTGGTATGGAAGAATATCAGCTAGAGCTTTTTCTCTTTCTTCAAGTGTACTAGCGACAATCATTTTACGAAAATTAAATACTCTTTTTTCATCAAAGAACATATGCTCAGTTCTACATAATCCAATTCCTTCTGCTCCATATTCTAATGCTTGTTTAGCATCTTTTGGAGTATCAGCATTAGTTCTAACTTGAAGTGTTCTAACTTTATCTGCCCAACTCATTAACTTTTCAAAATCTCCACTTATTTCTGTTTCAATAGTATCTATTTTTCCAGCATATACTTTTCCAGTTGTCCCATTTAAAGATAGGTACTCCCCTTCTTTAAATTCTTTTCCATCTTTATTTATTAATGTTTTAGTTTCTTCGTTAATAGTTAAATCTTCAGCTCCACAGACACAACACGTTCCCATACCTCTTGCTACTACTGCAGCATGAGATGTCATACCTCCACGAATAGTTAAAATACCTTCAGCATCATTCATACCTTCAATATCTTCAGGTGAAGTTTCTAAACGAACTAGTAGAGTTTTTTCTCCTCTTTTTACTGCCTCAGATACATCTTTAGCATTAAAATATATTTTACCAGTTGCTGCACCAGGAGATGCTGCTAGTCCTGTTGTAATAACTTCTGCTAATTCTTCCTTTTTAGGATCGAATTTTGGATGTAATAATTGATCTAACTGTTTAGGATCAACTCTTAGAATCGCTTCCTCTTCCGAAATCATTTTCTCATCAACTAAATCAACTGCTATTTTTAAAGCTGCCTCAGCAGTTCTTTTTCCAGATCTAGTTTGTAACATATATAATTTACCACTTTCAATAGTAAACTCCATATCTTGCATATCTTTGTAATGTTCTTCTAATGTTTTACAATGATCAACAAATTCTTGATAAATTTTTGGCATTAATTCTTTTAGAGTTGATATATCTTCTGGAGTACGTATACCAGCTACTACATCTTCTCCTTGAGCATTAATTAAATATTCTCCATATAATTTGTTTTCACCAGTTGCAGGATTTCTAGTAAATGCTACACCTGTTCCACAATCATCTCCCATATTCCCATAAACCATTTCTTGAACATTAACTGCTGTTCCCCAACTACTTG
>CAYUEQ010000019.1:0-16145 GCA_964443805.1 uncultured Muribaculaceae bacterium | reverse complement strand
AAAATAAGAGTCTCCAAAACTCCTGCCAAGTGTTCGATTCACTTATCCCCTGCCAATTGAGTGTACTTTCAAACTTTTATTTAATAGTGTTGAAATCAATAATATATTTTACAAAAAAATTCACATCTCGAAAAGTGAATTTTTTTATGTTACAAATTCATAAATTCCTGTTGATATATGATAACATATTTTGGAATTAAGATTTTATAATTTACCATTTTTTTAATGTAATCTAACAGCGGTTCCGTATGCAAAGATTTCTATTACTTGTTTACCTCGTGACACTGCTACTCTGTATTCAAACTGACAATTAATTACTCCATGCCCTCCAAGTTCATCTGCTTTTTTTCTTAATCCATCTTTTACTTTTTCAAATGCTTTATTTGGATCAAGACCAGCAAAGAAACCTTGTTTACACGAATCTAATGCAAAGATTGCGTCTATAATTTCGTAATCTTCTTTTATATCTCCTGTTGTAATCAAAATTCTATTCATCTCATACCTCCTACAGCTACATTGTATCATTTTTTGTAAAATTAATGATATAATAATAGTGTGATTTTACTAAATGGAGTGTGATTGTTGTGGTTAAATTAGTAAGTGCTAAATGTCCTAGTTGTGGTGCCGCTTTAAAATTATCTAATGACGAAGAAAAAACAAAATGTGAGTATTGTCAGCAAACCATTATTATAGATGATGCAATTGCGTGTTATAAATTAAAGATAAGTGGGAAAATAAGTGTTAAGGGTATAGAGACTAATACAGAATTAATAGACGCAGCTAATAAATTGTTAGATATGAATGAATTTTTAAAAGCAAAAAGAAAGTTTTTGGAATTTAGTGAAAAATGTCCAGATAAATATCAAGGATGGTTGGGATTATTAATTTGTAGAACTCGAAATTTTACTATAAAAGATAATAATATTATGTTTGAAAATGATGTTAATAAATTTTATAAACATTTTTTAAAAGTTGCACCAGAAGAAGTAAAAAAAGATTATGTTACTGCAATTGAAAATTATTTACACCCTGAAATCAAACAACAAACACAAGAACAATTTAATTTTAAACTAGATCTCAAATTGAAACCTTTTATTGCGCCACTTATACTTATTATTTGTGGGATATCTCTATTATCAATTGAATTTGTTGTTGGAGGACTAATGTTGACTTTAACAGGAATTATACTTATTCCTAAAGTTAAAGAGAAATTAAAATTGAGTAAGAAAAAAATTGATAATTATTTACATTCTAAAAACAAACCACGATCAAAAAAACAATTTAATTTTAAGCCCAGATTCAAATCTTTTATTGCGCCACTTATACTTATTATTTGTGGGATATCTCTATTATCAATTGAATTTGTTGTTGGAGGACTAATGTTGACTTTAACAGGAGTTATACTTATTCCTAAAGTTAAAGAGAAATTAAAATTGAGTAAGAAAAAATCGGTTATTATTTCAATTGTATTAGGTTTTTTTAGTATTATTGCTATTGCTGTTGAAGCTCCTTACAGTTTCGTTGGTAAATGGGAATCACTAGATAATTCATATACTATTGAATTAAAAGAAGATAATACCTTTATATTAAAAACAAATGAAGGTGAAAATATTAGTGGGACATTTTCAAATACTTATGAAAATGAAGAATATACAATTACACTTTCTTCTGAAAATGATAATTATAATAATATTGTTTATAAGTATTATAGCAATGCCGATAATTTTGAAAAACTTTGTTTATATGAAAATCAAACTTGTAAAATTTATTATAAGGAAATCCTTGAGTAGTGTTCTTGTTTTACTATTATATAAGATCTTAGTTATATATTTAAACAAAATGATTGATAAAAAAGAGGCTAAAGCAGGAAATCTTTTTCATAAGGCTGTTCATTTATAGGTTATGGTAGGAGATTAAATATTAATACAGCAAAGAAGTGAAAACAAAAAGATATATCCAAATATGTGGGATATTTCAGTAGCAGGTCATATTGCTGAAAATGATAGTTGTTTTAGTACACTCGTAAATGAAGCAAAAGAAGAACTAAATATTGATATTGAAAATTATAATATTGAATATTTATATTGCTTAAGAAGAACTGGAGAAATCAAAGGAAATATGTTTTTTGATACATTTGTTGTCTTTTTACCAATAGATTTTGATTTAAAAACAATTAAATTAGAAAAATCTGAAGTAAAAGATGTAAAACTTGTTAATAAATTATATTTAGAAGATGTAATTAATGATAAAATCGAAGATTTTGCACCTCGAAAAATGGAATGCACAATGTTTAATGAATATTTAAAAAGTAAAGAATAGTCCTTTCTTTAATGTAATTTGAACATGTACTTAATTTATATATTAAGTATTTTTTTTGTTAAGATAATATAATTAACAAGAGGTGGTCTTATGCAACAAGTTGAATATGAAGATTTTGTAAAGAGCAATGCTCCATATCCTAAGTTAAGAGTTGTTGGTCCAAACAAAAAATATGCTAATTTACTTAAAGAAGACTACGCTAGTTTACATAGCGAAGCAACATCAATAACTCAATATTTATATCATCACTATGTTCTTAATGACGTAGAAAAAGAAATATCAATAATGTTAAGAAAAGTAGCTTTTGTTGAAGCAGAACACTTTGATGCTCTTGCTAAATTAATTGTATTGCTAGGAGAAAAACCTATTTATCATTCAAATGATGGATTTTGGAAATCAAATTATGTTAATTATGGGTTTGATATTTTAGAACAATTAAAATCTGATTTGAGGTTAGAATATATAGCCATTGAAAACTATAAAAGACATATAGAACAAATAGATGATAGATATATTAAAGCTGTTTTAAGAAGAATTATTTTAGATGAAGAAGCGCATATTCAATTTTTTAAATTAGCAATTGCTAATGTTGAAAATAGTAGGCAAAAAAATAAAGAGTGATATCACTCTTTTTAAAATTATATTTCTTCTATTTTCATAAAGTTTGTAGATTTGTTATTTGGAAATCCACTAGTTATAATAATTATATCTTTTTCATGCAAAGTCATAAAAGATTTTGCAGTAGCTATAGATTTTTCAGTTATTTTATCAGTACTATTATATAATGGAACAATTATTGGATAAACTCCAAAGTTTAGCGCTAGAGATCTAGCAACTTCAGCTGTTGGTGTTGCTGCTAATATTAAAGATTTAGATCTTAGTGTACTAATCTTTCTAGCTGTATTTCCACTTAAAGTAGCAGCTACTATTAATTTTACATCTAAGATGTTAGCACTATCAATAACACATGTTGCAATTGTACTTGTTATGTCTGGTTTTACAATACAGCATGGTTGATTTTTATAATCTAAATGACTTTCTGTGTTTTTACAAATTTCTGCCATATATTTAACTGCATCAGCCGGATATTTTCCCACTGTTGTCTCACCACTTAACATTACTGCATCAGCACCATCTAATACCGCATTTGCTATATCTGACACTTCTGCTCTAGTAGGTCTTGCATTCTTCTTCATTGATTCTAACATTTCAGTTGCTACAATACATATTTTTCCTTGTTCACGACATTTTCTAATAATCATTTTTTGAAGAACAGGTAGTTCATGCATTGGCATTTCAACACCTAAATCTCCTCTAGCAATCATAATACCATCACTATATTCAATAATTTCATCTATTTTATCAATTGCAGTTTTACTTTCTACTTTAGAAATAATTTGGATACGATTATTATTTTGAGAATTAATGATTTCTTTAGCTGCTAATATATCTTCTTTTGATGATACAAATGACAATGCTAAGAAGTCACCATCGTGTTCACATGCATAAATAATATCTTCTTTATCCTGTGAACTTATAAATGGTAAATTTAATTTCTTACCAGGAATATTAACTCCTTTACGACTTCCTAATAATCCTCCTATAGCAATATCACAATTAATTCCTGTTTCATCTTTAGAAACTGCTACTAATTTCATTAATCCATCTTCTAAAAGAATAATGTCTCCTACTTCAATATCTTTTATTACTTCTTTATAATTAAAAGTTATTTTTTTCGAAGTTCCAATAACTTCGTCATATGAAATAAGTATGTTTTTACCTTCTTCAAGTAGGATTTCATCATTTTCAACAACACCTGTTCTAAAATCAGGTCCTTTTGTATCAAATAAAATTGCTATATTACTTTTTTTATCTTTATTGTTTTTTTGTACTAACTCAATTACATTACTTTTTTCTTTATCAGTAGCATGAGAAAAGTTTATACGAGCAACATTCATACCGCTGTCTATCATTTTAGACATAACTTCATACTTTGAACTTGCTGGACCTATACTACAAATAATTTTTGTTTTTTTCATTTACTTCCACTCCCTTCTTTTATGACAAAAACATCAATAATTTACCATGTTTCTATACTTAAATCAACTAGTAATACTTTGATGTTGCCAAAAGTAAAGATAATCAAATGATTATCCTTTTTTGTATTACATTTTCATTTTTTTATTTATGTAGCTAATTGCACCTTTAGGATTTAATTTATACATTAGTTTCATAATTTTTGAATCAGTTCCAACATATAATTGGAATTTATTTTTTTCCATCCCTTTTATAATTTGTGCTGCAGCTTCTTTAGCTGACAACATCTTAATACCAGAACTATCATTATCACTACTACTATTTTCTATATTAGAATTTTTAAGTATATCTGTTGCAATAGCACCTGGAAATACGATCATAACTTTTACTTTTGTATCTAACAATTCTGCATAAAGTCCTTCAGTAAATATTTTTAATGCAGCTTTTGATGCTCCATAAATTGTTTGTTTTGGAAACGGAAAGAATCCTCCCATACTTGAAACGTTGACAATATGACCTGATGGTCTATCTAATAAATATGGTAAAAACATTTTAGTTAGTTTTACTGATGCAAAGAAATTTACATTCATTACTCTGTTAACAACATCCATTTCTAAATTTTTTACATCAATAAATGGTTGAATAATTCCTGCATTATTTATTATTCCGTCTACTACTTGATGGGCTTTAAAATAGTCTTCTTTAAACTTTAATAATAACTCATCATTACTAATATCTACTATATGAGTAGTTAAATTCGGGTTATTATTTGACATTTTCACTAAATTACTAAGTCCTTCACTATTAAGATCTACAGCAGCAACATGAGCACCTTTAGATAACATCTGTAATGATAGCTCTAAACCTATCCCTGCTCCTGCCCCAGTTATAATAATTTTTTTGTTTTTCACTTCTATTAATTCTCCTTTATACTTAACATTATAATAGATTACACCTTGATTTTAATAGAATTTATGTAAATTTAGCATCTAGTTTACATTTAAAACAATAATGTATTATTAATTTAAAATAGTTAAGAATATAATTAGGAGGACAATTATGGAAAAAAATTGTAATGATTGTTCACACGATAGTGAACAAGTAAGAACTTATATTGATGAAGAAACAGGAATGTTGTGTGCTGAAATTTGTGATGAGTATGTAAAACTTCCTAAAGATACTATTGTTTTAATACCTTTAGTTTGTACTGATTGTGGCACGCTTAACTGGAAATCAGTAAATACTTCCGAAGACGGTCAACATGTAAATGTCGAAAAAGAATTTGAAGACAAAAATAATGAAGATAGTTCTAAAGAAATTTATGAGGAGGATATAGAAGAACAATTAAGCAAACTAGATCCTGATGAGATAGATCAAGAATTAAATGATTTAGAAACTGATGAGATAGAAAATCATTTAGATGATTTAGAAACTGATGATAGTGATTTAATGGATACAGATCTTGATTAAATAGACAATGGTTTTCTATTTTTAATTTTATATATTGCATAAATATTTATAACAGCAATCACCCCAATAAAAAAATCGGTTATATTCCATAACAATGCACTTGATAAAATACTTCCTAGTGTAATTAAAATCAAAGTACAAATCTTTAATACTTTAATTACATATTTATTTTTATTAATAAAAAATTTTAAACTAGATTCAACATAATAGTATCCAGTTATAATAGTTGCAAAGGCGAATAAAAATATTATGATAGTTATTAAAATATTTCCAAAGTTACCTAATTGATGTGAAAATGCATATTTAACTACTTCTATTCCATTTACATCACTAATATTTAAACTACTAAAATCACAACACATAACAACTAGAGCTGAAAGAGTACCTATAATTAAAGTATCAACATATATACCTAGTGATTGAATATATCCTTGTGAAATAGGATTTTTTGTATTCGAAGTGGCTGCTACAATGGCTCCAGTACCAATACCTACTTCATTTGAAAAAACACCTTTTTGCATTCCAATAATCATAGTTAATAAGAAACCAAAACCTGCCGCTTTAAAATTAAATGCATCTTTGAAAATATTTATAAATATACTTGGTATTAATTCTATATTAATAAAAATAATAATCAAACAAATTATTAAATATAAAATTCCCATAAACGGTACTAATACCTCTGTTGTATAAGCTATTGACTTAACTCCATTAATAATTATTAATCCTGTTAGAAAAGCAACAAAAAGGCCTATAAACAAAGGGTTTATATTAAACTCTTCCAAACCTACTGCAATTGTATTGCTTTGTAATGTCAAAAAGCCAAAACTAAAAACAAAAATTATTATAGCCGCATATAAAGAAGCAAGTCTTTTATTCTTTAGACCATCATGGATATAATACCATGGTCCACCTTTTTTTATATTATTTTTATCTTTTTTTTGATATATTACTGCATACGTACTTTCTAAAAATGTTGTAGATGTTGCAACTAAAGCAGTAATCCACATCCAAAAAACTGTACCTGCTCCTCCTAAATAAATAGCTACTGCTATTCCAGAAATTGATCCCACACCAATTTTAGCCGCTAAATTCATTGTTAAGGTTTGAATGGGAGATATACCATTAGTTTCTTTAACTTTTAAAAAACATAGTATTTTTTTAAAGTTGAAGTGTTGAAATTTTATTTTAAAGGAAAAATATAATCCACTTATAATAATTAATATAGTAACAAATATCCAAAATATATCAGATATAAATAAAAACATAATATCACCATTATAATTTTATGATTAAACTTTTACTTTATTTAAAATCAAAAAGAATCTATTAAGACTCTTTGCTTAATAGATTCTTTATCCTCTAACATTTATTTGGCTAAAATACTCATTAGAGAGTTTTTTGAAGCTAAGTAATTACAACGTCAATCAACAATTATCCTCGCGCGTCAATAACTATTGATTTGACTCTAAATTCGCCAAAACTTAGTGTAACCTTTCCCAGGAGAGTTTCTTTCTCAATCAACTTAATGAAATCCCAAATCCGGTTCTGCTTTAAATTCATTAACACTTTTTACAGTATTAAACTTAAAGTACCTAGCTAGGAAGAAATGATTATTAGCTTTGTTTAATCTATTAATCATTTATCCCCCTTAGGATAATTTAATATTATAATATAAGAATATAAAAGTCAATTGTTTTTTCGACATTTTTAAAAACTTTACATTTTTTTACATATTAACAAAATTTTATGTTTTTAGAATTACTTTAACCGTACTTTCCTTTTTATTCCTCATTAGTGTAATAGTTATTTCTTCTCCACTTTCATAACGATATAATTGGTATCGTAATTCAGCGATTGAAACAACTTTTATATCATTAATTTTAGTTATGACATCACCTTTTATAATTCCTGCTTTATCAGCTGAAGAGTCTTTTTGAACTTCTACTATTGCTATACCATTTTTTATACTAGGATCAATTGTAATATTACTATGGTATAGCCCATATAAATCATTTAACTCTAGCATTGAAATACCTAGAAGAGGTCTATCTACTGATTTACCACTTTCTATTTTTTTAACAACTGCTAATGCATCTTCTATTGGTATTGCAAAACCAATACCTTCCACACCAGATGAAACTAATTTCATATTCGTTATTCCTATAACTTCTCCATTAGCATTGGCAAGTGGTCCACCACTATTTCCTGAATTTATAGCTGCATCTGTTTGAACAACTTTCATAATGTAATCACTTGTAGAAGTATTTGAAAAATTAACTTCTACCATACGATCTTTACCTGAAACAATTCCTCTTGTAACTGTTCCAGAATACTTACTTGCTAAAGGTGCTCCAACTGCAAATACGGTATCTCCTAGTCTTATTTCTTCACTTTTACCTATTTCTGCTACCATCGTTACATGCTTAGCATCAATTTTTAATACAGCTATGTCTGAATATAATTCTTTTCCTAACATTTCAACTTTATGGTTTTCACCATTTGGAAATGTAACTCTTATGTCTTTTGATTCTGCAATAACATGATTGTTAGTTAATATATAAGCTTCGTCCTTTTGAACCTTATAAACAAAACCACTACCAGAAGATATTTGTTTCAAATCAGAGTAAGCTTCAACAACTACTACAGCATCATATAATTTTTCAACTGATTCTGCTAAACCTTCATCTACTATTTGTACATTTTTATTATCTTTAAACACTGTTTTTCCACTTTCTGTTAATGGAAAATTATACATAACTAAATACATTCCACTAGCACCTATAAAGACTGCTATGATAGCTATAAAAATAGTTATTTTTAAATTTTTGTTTTTTTTCATTTAATCAATCCTTGCTAATTTTATAAAGTTTTTAGGAAATCCAATTCTATCTAATACTTTATCAATTGTTATTACTTTTAATTTACCTGCTAAGATATCAACTTCATAAGATATTTCATTCATCATTAAAGTAAATTCTTCAGGCCTTAACATTTGTTTTAGTATAATTAAAACAGCAAACAAATCATTTTTTCCATATATATACTCATCATCTTTTATTGGTATATCCATTATTCGATGATATTTAGTATCATTAATTAATCGTTGAGTTCGATGATCATATAAAATATCTTCATGAGCACATAGGTTTCTAAAGTTTGCTAGTATTGGCCAATAAACTGTTAAATTTGAAACATCAATTTTATAATAATTAGAAATATCTTTTTGATCTTCAGGTTTCATTATATTAAAAAGTTCAGTAACAATTCCAAAAGATAATACTTTAACAACTATCCACATAGGTATGTAACCATAATTAGTAATGTAGTGAGTAGTTGCAGTATGTTGTTTTCCATTTACTTTAATCTGTCTTTTCATTTTTCTTATTAAATCATTTACTTGTTTTGTTCTTTCGGGATCAGTATTAAAATTAGTTGGTTTTAAATAATCTTTTTCTTTAAATCCATATTTCTTTGATAACTGATAAGAAAAAATACTTTTTATATTATTTTCTACAATAAGTAAATTTTTAAATATTATATTTCTAACATGACGATCAAATGTAAACATCCCATATAATTCACTAAAATTAGTATTTGGAATATAATATCGGCTGCCAGGTTCTTTTAAAAACAAATGGCGATAACCACTTAAGAAAAAGTAGTTTTCACGGATCAATATATCTTTAGCAAGCTGTTCATCAGAAATAACTAGTCCTTTTGTTCTTAATATTTCTACCTGCTCATCTATTGTTTTAAATTTTTTTGCTCTCAAACAACATCACCTATTTTAAAATTATACCATATACAGTAACTTAATGATATCTTTTTAATATGAAAAATATGTTATACTTTTGTGAAAGGAACGTGAAATAATGCCCTCTAATACTACACATAGAATATTTGGGAAAAGTGTTTTAAATAAAATTCCTATCCGTATTTCTAATAAAATAACTAATAAATATATATATAATGTTTTTTGTCAAAGTTTCGATAACTTATTTTATTATAATTTAATTTCTTTTAAAAAAGGTAAAAAGATAAGAGAATTTGCAAGATATTGTCACAGAACAAAAACTCAAGCTTATCTAATAAATATTATTAAATATATTAAAGACAACAATTTAAAAAATGATTCTGATTGTCTTGCTTATCTATATGGTTCAATTAATCACTATGTATTAGATACTACATTTCATCCATTTGTGTTTTATAAAACTGGTGCTTTTAATAAAAATAAAAAAGAAACTTATAAATATAATAGTCTTCACACTAGAATGGAAAGCATGTTAGATAAGTATTTTTATGATAAAGAAAACTTAAAGCCGTATTATAATTATCGACATTATAAAGACGACTTTCCAAAAGTTGAATTTTCAACTAATTTAAACTATGTAATAAATAATGCTTTTAAAAAGACATACAATAAAGATAATATCGCTAAAATATATTATAAGAGTTTTAATCAAGGTAGATTTATTTTTAGATTTGGTGTTTATGATAAATATGGCTTAAAAAAGGTAATTTATAGACTTATCGACTTTGTAAGACCTCTTAAATATAAAAAAATTATATATGTATCAAGTTATGTAAATAAAATTGATTCAAATTATTTAAATTTAGATAAACAAAGATGGTACAATTCAGCAACAGATAATTATAGTAATTTATCAGTCGACGAATTATATGATTTAGCTGTTGATAAGTCTGTGGAAATAATAAAAGAAGTTGATAACATGTTAGAAACAAAACTTGATTTAAAAAAACTCAAAAAAATCATTCCTAACATTTCATATATAAGTGGAAGAAACATATATCCTAGATATTATATGAACGAGTTTGAATTTTAAATGATTCTATAATACCTCTTGTTATTGCTTTAACTAATTTATCTTGATAATCAGCTTCTTGTAATCTTTTTCGATCTGTATAGTTTGAAATAAATCCACATTCTATTAAAACTCCTGGTATTTTTAATTTTTTATATAAATACATACTATTCAAAGATCTTTTAATAGATCTTTTTCCATTTACTTCTTGGTTTAACTGTCCTTGAATTATTTTTGCAATTATTATATTTTTTTTTAATACTGTATCATAAAAAACTTGCGGGCCATTATATTTTTTTTGTTCCAGAAAATTTTGATGAATCGATATATACATACTAGCATTACTTTCATTGATTAAAGTTATTCTGTTATCAAAATCACTTTTTTTTCTTTTACCTACATTAGGAGAAGATAAATCAAAATCATCATCTCTTGTTAATAAAACAACAGCACCACTTTTAATTAGTTCCTTTTCTAATTTTAGTCCTATTTCTAAATTTATGTTTTTTTCTAATACTTCTTGGTGAATAGTTCCGGGATCTTTACCCCCGTGCCCAATATCAACTACAATAGTTGTCCCGATTAACGGAAGTGTGCTCTTGGAAGCATTAACATTTATAGACATCAATAATAATAAAAATGATATTAACATAATAATTCGATATTTTTTCATATTAATTATATGTTTTAAAAAATATCTTATTAACATAATAAAACCTCATATTATAATAAATATGAGGTTTGTAGAAATAATAATTATCTCTTACTAAATTGTGGTGCTTTACGTGCTTTTTTAAGTCCGTATTTTTTACGTTCTTTAATTCTAGGATCACGTGTTACAAAGCCGTTTGCTTTTAATATTTTACGATATGATGTATCTGATTTAACATCTGCTGTATCATAATTAATTAATGCTCTAGCGATACCTAGCCTAATAGCTCCTGCTTGACCTGAAAAGCCTCCACCTTTTACTGTAACATCAACATCAAATTTATCTTCTGTTTTAGTAACAGCTAATGGTTGCTTTAAGTCCATTACTAAGGTTGGATAAGGCATATATTCATTTACATCTTCTCCATTTACAGTAATAGTTCCTTTACCAAGAGTCATTCTTACTTGTGCAATTGAACGTTTACGACGTCCAGTAGCAGTCCATATTTTTTCGTTTGCCATTATTTCCTCCTTAATCTACTTTCATTTCAATTGGTTTTTGTGCTATTTGATCATGTTTATCATTTGCATATACAAATAACTTCTTATACATTTGACGACCTAATCTTCCTTTTGGAAGCATTCCTTTAATAGCTCTTTCAATCATTTCTTCAGGATATCTTTCTTTCATAGTTGCAGCAGTTCTTTCTCTTAAACCACCTGGATATCCACTATGATTGTAATACATCTTATCTTCTAACTTGTTACCTGTTAAATTGATTTTTGATGCATTAATAATTATTACATAATCTCCACCATCGATATGCGGTGTAAATGTAGGTTTATGTTTACCTCTTAATACAGTTGCAACTTTACTAGCAAGTCTTCCTAATGTTTGTCCATCAGCATCGACAATATACCAAGAACGACTAACGTCTTCTTTTCTTTGCATAAAACTTTTCATTTATTCTTTCCTTTCACTGCTATTTAATTATTTTTTCCCAGAAAATAAAAAAATTGCAAATAAAATGTACCATTTAAAATTATATGTAATTATAGAGTAAATGTCAATGAAATACGTGTTATTTTAAGTAAAAATGACACTTTATTTCATTTTTTCTTACTTTCTCAAATAACTTTCAATAAATTCTCTTATTTCTCCATCTAATACTTTTTGGGTATTTGAGGTTTCGAATTCAGTTCTTAAGTCTTTAACTAACGTATACGGCTCTAGAGTATAATTCCTAATTTGACTACCAAACACAATATTTGTTGGTTCACCTTTTATAGCACTTAATTCTCTTTCTTGTTTTTCTAATTCTTTTTGATATAATTTGTTTTTTAATATTTTTAAAGCTTGTTCTTTATTTTTTAATTGACTTCTTTCATTTTGGCATGAGACTACAATATTAGTAGGTAGATGAGTTATTCTAACAGCTGAATCAGTTGTATTAACGGACTGGCCTCCTGCTCCACTACTATGAAATACATCTATTCTTAAATCACTATCTTTTATTTCAATATCTGTTGTTTCATTAAATTCAGGAATAACTGTTACTGATGCAAAAGATGTATGTCTCCTAGAGTTTGAATCAAATGGCGATATTCTAACTAAACGATGAACACCTTGTTCACCTTTTAAATAACCATATGCAAAAGGATTCTTAATCAGCATTATGGAACTTTTAATACCAGCTTCATCACCTTTTTGTTCTTCAATCATTTCATATTTAAATTCTTCTTCTTTATCACAAAATCTTTGATACATACGTAGTAACATGCTAGCCCAATCTTGACTTTCAGTTCCACCTGCACCTGGGTGAATCTCTAAATAACAATTTAAATTATCATATTTACCATCTAATAAAGTATCAATTTCTAACTCTGATATTTGTTTTTCTATACATTCTAAGTTTGTTTCAAGTTCGTTTATCAATTCATCATCATGCTGAGTATTTAACAACTCTAACATTTCTAAATTGATTTCAATTAAACTTTCTATTTCTTTATACTTTTTTATTGGCTTTAATAAAATAGAAATCTCTGCATTAATTTTATTAGCTTGTTCAACATCATCCCAAAAATTAGGTTTTGACATTACTTTTTCAAGCTCTTTAACTTTTTCTTGTTTAGATTTTAAGTCAAAGATTCCTCCCAAGACTTAAAACCTTTTCTTTTAAATTTGTTGTTTTAGTAGTTAATTCTTCTAATATCATATGCCTCTCCTAACTTGTTTCCCATAAGATTTTTTATAATTTTTTCCTGATCATAGGACATAAAATTTGTTTTTTTAATTTCTTTAGTTTAAAAATTTTAATCATCGACATCTTTTAATGTCTCTTTTTTCTAATCTTACTCAATTATTTTAATTTAGCAAGTCATTAAAATTTAATATTTAATATTTTTGTTTCAAAAATATCTTTCCATGAATCAGAGTTAAAAACTAAAAACTTTAATTCAATCTCTGTTATATCAGCAATATCATTATCTTTTAAATCAGATTCAAAGAAACTTAATTCATCATATATTTTTTTACCTGGCATTACTTTTGATGAGAATGTCGGGTCAATCATAAATCCATTTATAGATACATCTCTAGCTTGTATTGTTATTGGAAAATTAGAATTGTTTTCAATGTATACTGTTACATCTGCTCCCCAGAAGCTATCGACATCTTTTAATTTTAACACATATATTTTGACATTATTTTGATTTACTGCTAAATATCCATCAGTATTATATTTCTGTACATAATCCTTAGCATTAGTTTGAAGTACTATTCCTGTTTCTTCAAAAATATCATCCCATGAGTCGAAATTGAAAGCTACTAATCCAAATTCAATATCTTTTATTGTTTTAATTTTTGCTTTTTCTAAATCTCTATTATAAATTGATATAGTTGAGTTTGACTTTTTTCCTGAGGAAACATCAGTTGACATTGACGGGTCGATCATAATTCCGTTTATTGAAAAATCTCTTGCTTGTACTGTTATATCTTGTAATGAATTATTTTCAATTAAGACTTTTATTTCAACAACAATATCATCATATTCAATTGATTTAGCAGTTATTTTAATTCCAGCCTTATCAACAATTACTTTTTCTTTTATGTTTTCTTTATTATTAATAGAATGTTTTTCTATTAATTCAATTTCTGAATTTCTATCTTTTGTATTTATACCAGCTGGCTGTTTACCATCATCATTACCTCTACAACCTGTCAGCATTCCAACAAACAATATACCTAAAATTTTTAACATTATTATTTTTTTCATATATATTACCTCTTATCCTTATTTGCATTTATAATCATATAAATTTTCAGCGATAAAATCATCTACTGTTATATCTTTTTTTACATAAAAAGGATCGTCTTCAGAATATAATTCTCCAAGTTTATCTTTAATGTTATTTTCGTTAATTTTATTAAAATCAACTTTCATATACAATTTAATTTTATTGTTTTCCTCTTTTGAATACTCTACATTAAATCCATCTACTTCATTTAACTTCTCAGCAAAAGATGTACCGAAACTGAATGTAAAATCAATATATTTGGGGTCCATTTCTGATATGTTTGTATCTTCTACTATAGTAACCTTATCATTTTTATAAGTAATTACCATAGTGTCAGTAGTGTTATACCCATCTTCATCCACTGAAGTTTTTGTACAAGTTTTAGTTCCAGAATTACCACCAAATATTCCACCTTCTTTATTACCACATCCAGTTACTAAAAGTCCTATAATGAATACTCCAAAGAATAGCATTAAACGTTTTTTCATATTTTTACTCCTTTTTTAAATAAATTAATCAAAACAATATACTTCTTTAAAACATAAATTTGTAATTTTATTATACCATAACATTTTACGTTATCAGTTTAACAATGATAACTTTTCTTTTTTATCTTTTAATATAAAATTGTGCTATAGTCCATAGTTCCTAGTGTCGGCAAAAGAAAACTCGCTTTTCCCTTTATTTCATGGGAATGCGAGTTATTTACCACAACATTGTTTATATTTTTTTCCTGATCCACAAGGACATGGTTCATTTCTTCCTACCTTAGTTGATTTTTTTGGAGTTGATTTTACTTTTTCTTTACCATCATTTGCCTGTCCTTTAATTGTTTGTTTTCTTTCAACGTTTTGAGTTATTTCTGCTTTTAATAAGAATATTGAAATGTTTGTATCTATACCATCTAACATACTTTCAAATAATTGATAACCTTCCATTGTATATGCCTGTAAAGGGTTTGTTTGAGCATAACCTCTAAGACCAATTCCTTCTCTTAAATGCTCCATAGCACTAATGTGTTGAACCCACGCATTATCAATAACATTTAAAGAAATAGCTTTTTCAAATTCTGAAACAACTTCTTCAGGTATATCTTTTAATTTTTCATTATAGCCTTTTAATACTTTTTCATAAATATATTCTATTGTGTCTTCTATATCTTTTCCTTGAAGTTCTTTAATTTTTAATTTTTTATTTCTGGTAAAATTAGCATTAATATATTCGCAAATTTTTTCTAAATCATTATCTGTTAAATAACCTTCTGGTTCAATATGATTTTCAATTAAAATCGAAACTGCAGTATGAAAAGAATCTAGGACACGTGCTTCGATATTTTCACTATCCAGTATTTCATTTCGTCTTACATATATTTTTTCTCTTTGATCATTCATTATATTGTCATAATCAAGTAAGCTTTTACGAACATCGTAATTGTTTCCTTCAACCTTTTTTTGAGCTGATTCTATACTTTTAGTAAACATTTTAGATCTTATAGCTTGATCATCTTCAATTCCTAGACTTTGAATCATTGTTTTTATTCTT
>CAYUEQ010000018.1:0-17030 GCA_964443805.1 uncultured Muribaculaceae bacterium | reverse complement strand
TCCACGTCAACAAAAATATTTTGAAGTAGGAAGTTGTTCTAATCTAGGAGATGCTCAAAGTAGACGCCTAGGGATTAGAAAAAAAGGAGAAAAAGGAACTTCTTATGTTCATACTTTAAATAATACTGTTGTTGCATCACCTAGAGGATTAATTGCAGTATTAGAAAATAATATTGATGAAGAAGGAAACTTAAATGTTCCAAAACCACTACAACCTTATATGGGTGGGAAAACAAAATTAATAAAACAATAATTTTGTTTTTTTAACAAAAATATTAATTTTTAGATTGACTTTTTATCAGATGATACCTATAATTAATGGCGTGTATTACGTTTTAAAGGGGAGAAAAAATGAAAGATATTTTAAAAGTGTTAGCAAAATTTACTTTGCCAATTTTAGTTGTAATATTATTAGTCTATTATCAGGCCCAGTTTGATTTGAAATTACCTGAATATACAGCAAGAATTGTCAATGTAGGTATTCAACAAGGAGGAATAGAAAATACTATTCCTGATGTTATAACTGAGTCTTCATTAGAACAAATATTGTTTTTTTCTGATATCGATGATGGAGATTATATCAAGGATAGTTATAAAAGGATAAGTGAACTACATTTTATGGATTATGTTTATGATTATCCACTTTTAAAAGAAGAAAATTTATATTTGTTAAATGAAGATGTTGATACAGAAAAATTAAATGAAGTATTAAAGAATCCAATTATTGTAATATTAGGTATTAATCAAGAAAAAGAACAACTTAGAACTTTACTAGAACAAGAAAATAAACTTCCTGAAAATGCTTCGTTAAATGATAATAATATTTTTACTTTAATCAAACAATTAAAAGAAGAACAAATCAAACAGTTAACAGCAATGATTATTGATAAATCAAATAATCTTCCTGATGCTTTAACTGATCAAGCTGCAATCGCATTTGTAAAACAGGAATATAAAACAATTGGTGTTGATACCGATAATTATCAAACTAGTTATATAAAGAATACTGGTTTTGAAATGTTAGGTATATCATTATTATCGATGGTTGTTGCAATATCAGCAGCTTATTTAATAAGTCAAATTTCATCAAGATTTAGCTGTAATTTAAGAAGTAAGTTAACAACTAAAATAATGAGTTTTTCTAATCAAGAATTTGAAGAGTTTTCGTCTTCATCACTAATCACCAGATCAACTAATGATATTCAACAAATACAAACTTTAATAATGATGTTCTTAAGAATAGTTGTTTATGCACCAATTATTGGTATCGGAGCATTTTTAAAAGTGTATAATAGCCAAATGGCATGGGTGATAGTACTGGCGCTAGTTTTAATCTTAATTTTAATGTTAATATTATTAATCTTTGTAATGCCTAAGTTTCAAAAGATTCAAAAAACAATTGATAAATTAAATTTAGTAGTAAGAGAAATACTAACTGGAATGCCAGTAATTAGAGCTTTTTCTAATGAGAAAAAAGAAGAAAAGAAGTTTGATGATGTAAGTACTAACTTAATGGGTTTAAACCTTTTTGTTACTAAAACAATGGCCCTACTATATCCACTTATGATGTTTATCATGAATGGAATTAGTATCTTAATAATTTGGGTGGGAGCAGAAAAAGTTGATTTAGGAGTTATGCAAGTTGGAGATTTAATTGCTTTTATAAATTATTCAATGCAAATTATTATGGCATTTATAATGTTAAGTGTGATGTCAATTATGTTCCCAAGAGCTTTAATTTCTATTAAAAGAATTGGAGAAGTATTTAATAAAAAGAATACAATTATTGATCCAATAGAGCCAGTTAAGTTTAGTAAAAGCAAAAAAAGTGTTGTTGAATTTAAAGATGTATATTTTAGATATCCAGATGCTAATGAAGATGTATTACAAAATATAAACTTTAAAGCTAAGAGTGGAACAACAACTGCTTTTATCGGTTCAACAGGTAGTGGTAAATCTACATTAATAAATCTAATACCGAGATTTTATGATGTAACAGGCGGAAAAATATTAATCGACAATATAAACATAAAAGATGTTAGTTTATATGATTTACGTTCTAAAATAGGTTATGTGCCACAAAAAGGTATGTTATTTAGTGGGACAATAGAATCTAATCTTAAACTAGGAAAAGATAACTTAAGTAAAAATCAATTAAATAAAGTAACAGATATTGCTCAAGCAAGTGAATTTATTAAAACTAAAAAGAAGAAATTCGCATCACCAATTGCCCAAGGAGGTACAAATGTATCAGGTGGCCAAAGACAAAGACTAGCAATAGCTAGAGCTATAGCTAAAAAACCAGATATTTATATTTTTGATGATTCTTTTTCAGCACTAGACTATAAAACTGATTTAAAACTAAGGAAGGAACTTGCTAAAGTAACTAAGAATAATATTATCTTTATCGTTGCTCAAAGAATAAATACAATATTAAAAGCTGACAAAATAGTTGTTTTAGACAAGGGGAGTATTGTTGGAATAGGTAATCATAAAACACTTATGAAAGATTGTGAAGTTTATAAGGAAATAGCTTTATCTCAACTTTCTAGAAAGGAACTAGAAAATGAATAAAAATAATAAAAAAATAGATAAAACAAATAATTTTAAAGCTACTGCGCTAAGATTACTAAAAACACTTTCCAGCTACAAGAAAAATTTAATTATTATTATTGCACTAGCTATTGCAAGTACTTTATTCTTAGTTCTAGGACCTAAGATATTAGGAAATGTAACCACAGAATTATTTAATGGAATAATTAGTAAAATGAGTGGTGGAAGTGGAATAAATTATTCTAAAATTGGATCAATACTAATTATTTTATTAGTGTTATATATTGTTTCAACTTTATTTTCTTATCTTGAAGGAGTGTTGATGGCAAAAATATCTCAAAAATACACTTACGAGTTAAGAAAAAAAGTAGTAAATAAACTTAATAAATTACCAATGGTTTATTTTGATAAAAAACCATATGGAGATGTTTTATCAATAGTAACAAATGATATTGATATCTTATCTCAAAGTTTAAATCAATCAGCAACAGAAATAATAAGGTTAATTGTTATGATTGTTGGAACTATAATTATGATGTTAACTATTAATTTTACAATGACATTTGTGGCAATGATTTTATTACCACTATCATCAGTTTTTATGATGATATTAATGAGAAAAAGTCAAAAACATTTCTCTAATCAACAAAAATATTTAGGTAAAGTTAATGGAGATATCGAAGAAATGTTTTCAGGTCATACTGTTATTAAAGCTTTTAATGCTGAAGAAAAAATGTTGAATAAATTTACAGAAGATAATTTTCTTCTAAGTGAAGCAGCTTGTAAAAGCCAATTTTTATCAGGATTAATGCAACCGATTATGCACTTTATAGCTAACGTTGGTTATGTATCACTTGCTGTAATGGGTGGTTATTATGCAGTAAAAGGAATCATAACTGTTGGAAATATCCAAGCTTTTCTTTCTTATTCAAGACAGTTTACAAGACCTATTGCCCAACTTGCCCAACAAGGAAATCAAATTCAAACGATGATAGCAGCTGCAGAAAGAGTATTTGAAATACTAGATGAAAAAGAAGAAAAAATAAAGAAATTAAAAACAAAAAAACCTCTTAATTTAAAAGGTAATGTAGAATTCAAAAATGTTAAGTTTGGTTATAACAAAAACAATATTATAATTAAAGACTTTAGTTTAAAAGTAAAACAAGGACAAAAGATTGCAATTGTTGGTCCAACAGGTGCTGGAAAAACAACTATTGTTAAATTATTAATGAAATTTTATCCTTTAAATGGTGGAAAAATATTAATAGATAATAAAGCTATTACAAACTATGATGATTCATTATTAAGAAAAGAATTAGGTATGGTATTGCAAGATACTTGGTTATTCAATGATACTATAATGGAAAACCTTCGTTATGGAAAACATGATGCAACTGATGATGAGGTAATAGAGGCAGCTAAAACTGCTCATGTTCATCACTTTATTCAAACTCTTCCAAATGCTTATCAAATGGAAATTAATGAAGATATAAATAATATTTCAGAAGGTCAAAAGCAACTATTAACTATTGCTAGATCAATTTTATCTGATCCAAAAATATTAATTCTTGATGAGGCGACATCTTCTGTAGATACTAGAACTGAAGTTTTAATTCAAAAAGCAATGGATGAATTAATGAAAAATAGAACTTCATTTATAATTGCTCATCGCTTATCGACAATTAAAAATGCTGATTTAATATTAGTTATGGATGAAGGTAATGTTGTAGAAACAGGTACGCATAAATCATTAATTAAGAAAAAAGGATTATATGCTACTTTATATAATTCCCAATTTGAAAACTAAATGTTTTCTTTTTTTTCTAAATTTAACCTAATGCTACATCTAGAATCATCATTATTGAAAATCCAAGTAGAGTAAATAATGCCATAATACTTTTATTATCATTACTTTGGCTCTCAGGTATTAATTCTTGAACTACTACATAAATCATTGCACCAGCTGCAAAAGCTAGTAGATATGGCAGTAGAATTTGCATCTTTAATACGAGTATTGCACCTAAGACAGCACTTATAGGTTCCACTACACCACTTAACTGGCCATAAAAGAAAGCTTTTCTTCTTGTCATTCCTTCTCTTCTAAGGGGAACGCTAACAGCAGTTCCTTCGGGAAAATTTTGGATACCGATACCAAGAGCTAATATCCAGGCTGCAATTAATGTTGCACCATTTAAACCATAGATTACTGAACCAAAAGCAACACCAATCGCTAGCCCCTCAGGGATATTATGCAAAGTAATTGAAAACACTAATAATAGAGATCTTTTAGTACTTTGTGTTTTTTTAAATTTAGCTTTTTTAATGTACTGATTAAATAATTTGTCGCCGATAAATATTAATAAACCTCCACCAAAAAAGCCAATAAAAGCTACTAACCAAGGAATCATTTTTAAGTTTTCAGCCATATCAATAGCAGGGGATAATAATGACCAAAATGAAGCAGCAATCATTACTCCTCCAGCTATACCTAACATAGCATCTAAGAAATTTTTATTTGTTTTTTTGAAAAAGAATACTAAACCTGCACCAGCGGCTGTAAATCCCCATGTCATTAATGTTGCTAGGAAAGCTTGAATTACAGGATGAATATTAATTAATAAATCCATTTTCACACCTCTATAGTCTAGGTTATGTTTAATACAATAAACTGTATGGGCAGTTGTATAAAAAATTGTGATATAGTATAATTTACTAGGAGGATGATTAAATGAATGATAAACTATTTTCAAAAGTTTATATGTGGATGTTTATTGGATTACTAGTTTCTGCACTTACAGCTTACTTTGTATCTATAAGTCCTACATTAATTAATACAATATTTGGAAGCAACTGGTATATAGGTTTAATTATATTAGAGTTAGTTGTAGTAATATTTTTATCAATGAAGATAAGAGATTTGTCTCCAACAGCAGCTAAATTATCTTTTATTGTATATTCTTTAATAAATGGAATGACTCTAGCATTTATATTTATATTGTATCAATTAACTTCAGTCGCATTAATATTTGGTTTAACTGCACTGATATTTGGAGTATTTTCAATAATTGGATTTGTAACTAATATAGATTTAACTAAAATAGGTTCAATAGCTATAATGGGTCTTTTTGGTATAATAATCGCATCTATAATCAATATGTTTTTAAGAAATACTGGTTTAGATCTAGTATTAAGTATTGTTGGTATATTAGTGTTTATTGTACTTATTGCATATGATACTCAAAAAATAAAAAGAATATCTTCATATATTCCAAATGAAGATAATGCAGCAGTCTATGGAGCATTAACATTATATCTAGACTTTATTAATATATTCTTAAGATTGTTAAGACTATTTGGAAAAGCAAGAGATTAGAATTCTATTTATTAGAGTTCTTTTTTTATGATTTTACTAATATAATCAATTATGTTATTATTTAGAAGTGATTTATATGAAGTTACCTAATATGCAAGAAGCAAAACAAAGAAATAAAAAAGAAGTAGAATACATTTACCAAGAAAATAAAGTAAATGATTTTTTTAGTGGTAAAAAGTATTATTTAAAAACATATGGTTGTCAAATGAATTTTCATGATTCAGAACAAATAAAATCTCACTTAGAGTATTTAGGTTATGTTGAAACAACCGAGTTTGAAGAATGTGATTTAGTTATTCTAAATACTTGTGCGATAAGAGAAAATGTCCATGATAAAGTATTTGGATTTTTAGGACGTTGTAAACATTTAAAGAGTAAAAAATCTGATTTAATAATTGGATTATGTGGCTGTATGGCGCAAGAAGAAAGTGTTTGTGAAGAGATATTAAATAAATATACTTATGTTGATATAGTCTTTGGAACTCATAATATAAATGATTTACCAAATATGCTGCTTAATCATGATAATAAATTAAATATTCAAGTTTTAAATAATCCATCTTATATTTATGAAAATATTGAATACAATCGTGATTCAGATATAAGTGCTTGGGTTAATATAATGTATGGGTGTGATAAGTTTTGTACTTATTGTATAGTTCCATATACTAGGGGAACTCAAAGAAGTAGAAAACATAAATACATAGTAGAAGAAGTAGAGAAGTTAATTTCAAAAGGATATAAGGAAATAACTCTATTAGGACAAAATGTTAATGCCTATGGTAAAGATAATGAAGAAGAGATAAGTTTTTCTGAACTTTTAAGTTTAGTTGCAGAAACTAAAATTGAAAGAATTCGTTTTCAAACATCACATCCGTGGGACTTTACCGATGAATTAATAGATGTAATAGCTAAGTATGATAATATAATGCCTTTTATTCATTTACCAGTTCAATCTGGTTCAAATAGAATATTAAAATTAATGGGTAGAAGATATACTAAAGAACATTATATAAATTTATTTAATAAAATAAAAACTAAAATACCTAACATATCTATTACAACTGATATTATAGTTGGTTTTCCAAATGAAACCGATGAAGACTTTCAAGAAACAATTGATATAGTAAAAAATGTTGAGTTTGATGGAGCATTTACTTTTATTTATTCGCCAAGAGAAAATACACCAGCTGCGAAGATGAAAGATGATATAACAATTGATGTTAAAAATAAAAGATTGCAAGAATTAAATAAAATAGTTAATAAATATGCAACTAAAAATAATGAAAAAACATTAGATAAAATAGTACCAGTTTTAGTAGTTGGAGTATCAGAAAAACATCATAATAAAGTATATGGTTATACTGATACTATGAAAGTTGTTAATATAGAAGCAGATGAAAGTGTTGTAGGAACTATAGTTGATGTAAAAATCATTAAGGCTCAAACATTTACTTTAGAAGGAAAAATAGTTTAGTAGTTATATATTTTTAAATTATGTAAATAATAGTAGTGGTGATTTAATTGAAAAACTTAATGTTTTTAGATACTGCTCTACCGTTACTTGAAAAAAATTCATATAAAGTTAATGAAACAACAAAAAGAAATATTAATACAGTACATTTTAAAGTTAATGAAAAAGAAAGTAAGTTATTAAAAAAAGAAGTAGGGGATTATTATACAATCCACTATTTTTTAAAAGATTTATTGAACAATAAAAAATTTATAATTAAAGAAGTTGAAAAAAAATTAAAAAAATTTTTAAAAAATTATTATGCTACTGGTAAAATCTTAATTGTAGGTCTTGGTAATTCTAGTATTACAGCAGATTCCCTAGGACCTAAAACAACAAAAAAAACAATAGCTACTCATCATTATCACGATTTTATGACTATCCCTAAAGTTGCTATGTTTGTTCCAGAAGTTATTGGTAAAACAGGAATTAGTTCTTATCAATTAATAAAGATGGTAGTTAACAAACTAGAGCCAGATGTAATAATAATGATTGATTCTTTAGTTACTAATAATGATTCAAGATTAAATCAGTGTATTGAAATAACTGACACCGGAATAGTGCCTGGTGGAGCGATATATGATAATAAAGAGATTAATAAAAACACATTCAATATACCGATAATCGCCATAGGCTCCCCACTAGTTATTGAAAAAAACTCTATATTTTATACAACACCTGATATTGAAGAAATAGTTGATAATTTAAGTGATGTAATTGCAATAGTATTAAACAATATATTTTTAATGTAATTTTTCAATTAGTTACATTTTTTTTATGCTTCTAATCATATACTAAGTTTATGAGAAGATTTAAAACAAAAAAGAAAAGAAGATACATAATATTTAAAATGATTATTTTAATAATAATCAGTTATCTTTCATTTGCACTGACATTTGATTACTTCTTTAAAAACTTTATTACTAAAAGACTTGATAATGAACAGTTTGTAAAATACTTAACTAGACAAAGCACAAATGGAATTGTATTTACTAATTCCAATTTATTAGAAGTATTAGATTTAAAAATTAATAGTCCAAGATTCTTGTTAGAAAGAAGCTTAAATAATGTTATTAGTGTTGATGAAGCAGCATTTTATAATGTCGAGGATGAAACCTACGAATATGAAAAACTAGAAAAAAAATCCCAACATTTTGAAGATCCTAATCCAATTAACGTTAATAAACCAATTGTGTATATATATAACACTCATCAACTTGAAAATTATGCTGCAACTTATTTAGCAGATTATAATATCCAGCCGAATGTATTAATGGCATCTTATATATTAAAGGAAAAACTTAATTCACTTAATATCCCAACTATAGTTGAATCAAACAATATAACTGAAATTCTTAGAGTTAATAACTGGAATTATGCTTATTCATATAAAGCTAGTAGGTTTTTTATCGATGATGTCTTAGAAAAAAATAAAGAATTAGAATATTTAATTGATATACATCGTGATTCAGCTAAAAAAGATAAAACTACCTTAGAAATTGATGGAGTAAACTATGCCAGAGTTATGTTTGTAGTTGGAGCTGAACATCAAAATTATGAAAGTAATTTAAAACTCGCTAATAGTTTAAATGAACTTATAAAAAAAGAACATCCACAATTTACTAGGGGAGTTTTAAAAAAAGGTGGGAAAGGAGTTAATGGAGTTTATAACCAAGATGCTCATAGAGGGGCAATATTGATTGAAATAGGTGGAGTAGATAATACTATTGATGAAGTAGCTAATACTGTAAATATGTTAGCAAAAATATTATTTAATTATATAAGGGGAATCTATGAAAAATAAAAAAAGAAATGGCTGGTTTTGGTTTATTCTAATATCATTCTTTGTCATATTTTGTGGACTTTCAATTGCACTTTCTACTGGATATTATGAAAGTCAATTGAATAAAAAAACGATAATGACAAGTAAACAGATAAAACAATTTGAAGAAGATATTAAAGAGGGGAAAAATGTTGATATCAATAATTATTTAGTAAAAACAAAAGAAGATTATAATAATAAAGTTTCAAGAGCTAGTATGAAATTTTCTGATAATGTTGAAAAAGTTATGACTACAGGAATAACTAGCGCATTAAAAGTAATAGGTAAATTATTTGGTACTTAATTGGTTACCAAATTTCTTTTTTATGATAAGATATTAGCAGGTGAAAAAAATGCAACAAAAGAAGATTAGAAATTTTTCTATAATTGCTCATGTTGATCATGGCAAGAGCACCTTAGCAGATCGTATCTTAGAATACACAGGTGCTATAACAGAAAGAGATAAAAAAGATCAAGTTTTAGATAGTATGGATTTAGAACGTGAACGTGGTATCACAATTAAATTAAATGCTGTTGAATTAAACTTTAAGTACAAAGATGAAGATTATTTATTAAATTTAATAGACACGCCAGGACATGTCGATTTTTCGTATGAAGTATCTAGAAGTCTAGCTGCTTGCGAAGGGGCTTTATTAATAATTGATGCAGCACAAGGTATTGAAGCTCAAACCCTAGCTAATTTATATTTGGCAATGAATAATGATTTGACGATAATTCCAGTTATTAATAAAATTGATTTGCCTAATGCTGATGTTGATAAAATAAAAAAAGAATTAAATACAGTCTTAGGTTTTAAAGAAGAAGAAGTTATTTGTACTAGTGGTAAAACAGGAGAGGGAATAGATAAGCTAGTTGAAGCTATAATAACAAGAATCCCTGCACCTGAAACTGATGATAGTAAACCACTTAGAGCATTAATTTTTGATAGTTATTTTGATGCATATAAAGGTGTAGTTGCATTAGTTAGAGTTGTAGATGGCAAATTAAAGAAAAACGATAAGATTAAAATGATGGCAACTGAAGGAATATTTGATGTAACTCAATTAGGTGTTTATAAACCTTTAGAGGAACTAAAAGATGAATTAACTGCTGGTGAGGTAGGTTTTATTAATGCAAGTATTAAAGATATTAATAAAATACATGTTGGTGATACAATAACCCTTGAAAACAATCAAGCGGACAAAGCATTACCAGGATATAAACCTATGAAACCAATGGTTTATTCAGGTTTGTTTCCAGTTGAACCAAATAAATATGAAGTATTAAAAGATGCGATGGAAAAACTTAAACTAAATGATGCGGCATTAACATATGAAATAGAAAACAGTGATGCTTTAGGATTTGGTTTTAGAGTTGGTTTTTTAGGATTATTACATATGGAAATAATTATCAGTCGCTTAGAACGTGAATATAACTTAGATGTTATTGCTACTAGTCCCAGTGTTATTTATGAGGTTGAACTTACTAATGGAAAAACAATTGTTATTGATAGTCCAAATAAAATGCCAGATACAGTAAAAATAGCTAGTATTAGCGAACCTTTTATTAAAACTAATATATTTGTTCCAAGTGAGTATATCGGTCCTATTATGGAACTATGTCAAGATAAAAGGGGAGTTTATAAATCAATCGAATATATAAGTGATAATAGAGTTAATATTCAATACGAATTACCTCTATCTGAAATTGTTTATGATTTTTTTGATCGACTGAAAAGCACTACTAAAGGTTATGCATCATTTGATTATGAATTAATCGGATATAAAGAGTCTAAATTAGTTAAAATGGATATTTTAATTAACGGAGAAGTAGTAGATGCCCTAGCGATAATAATTCATAAAGATAATGCTTATGAACGTGGGAAAACAATAGTTGAATCATTAAAAAAGATAATCCCAAGACAGATGTTTCAAGTGCCTATTCAAGCTTCTATTGGAACAAAAGTAATTGCTCGAGAAAACATCTCGGCAATGAGAAAAAATGTTCTAGCTAAATGTTATGGTGGGGACGTAAGTAGAAAAAGAAAACTATTAGAAAAACAAAAAGAAGGTAAAAAGAAGATGAAAATGGTCGGGAATGTAGAAATACCAAATGAAGCATTTCTTGCAGTTTTAAAGTCAGAAAATAATTAGACAAAATTCTACAAAATATGTTATTATATTAAACGATGCTTTTGGGAGATGATTATGAACACACTTAAACAAATTAAAAATAAAATTATGAATCATATTAGAGATATTAAAGTATATCGTGGTTTTTTTAAAAACTATTGCTTATTATTTGTCGGATTCTTTTTAACTGAGATTATTTTTAGAATAATAAATGGTAGTGCTTTATTTTCTTGGTCATTATTTAGAATATTTTTAATAGCTAATATATTTGGGCTGTTATTTGCACTTTTATTTTCTTTAATAAAACCAAAGGTAACTAAATATTTAATTGGTGGAATAACATTTATAGTATGTTTTTATTCTTATTTTCAAATTGGTTCTTTTAATTATATAGGAGCATATATGTCAATAAATGCCTCTTCTCAATTAGATAAAGTAACTGAATATATTACTGACTTCTTTTCAAATTTTAATCTAAGTTACTATAGTTTGTTTATTCCTTTTATATTAATAGTTTCATTTTTAATATTTGAAAAAAAGTTAAACATTAATTTAGAGTTGAAAAAAATGAGATTAAAAAATCAATTGTTAATAGGTATTACTTCAGTATTTAGTTTTGGAATACTTTTTGGACTTACTTTGAGTATTGATTTTATGCAAAATAAATATCAAGCAGTATCTAATTTAAGTTTGTTTAAATATCCTGATAATCAAAGTATTACTGTTAATCAGTTTGGAGTTTTAGGATTTGGAATTATTGATATAAAAGCAAAACTATTAAATACTGAAGGTAATATTATTGATTATAAGAATCAAATAGTTATACAAGAAGATAATTCTAGAAATATAGATAATTCTAATTGGTATAAACTAATTGAAGATGAAGAGGATACTAACTTAAATATGTTAAACAACTATTTTATTACTAAGAAGATTACAGAAAAAAATGAAATGACTGGTATATTTAAAGATAAAAATTTAATTGTAGTAATGTTAGAATCAGTTAATAATATTCCTTTTTATTTTATTGATCAGTTTCCAACATTAAATTATTTATATAACAATGGTATAACTTTTACTAATAATTATTCACCGAGAAATAGTTGTTCTACTGGAAATAATGAAATGATTGGGTTAGTAAGTTTATATAATATAAATAACACTTGTACTGCAAATGTTTATAAAAACAATATATATCCTGAATCACTTTTTAATATTTTTAAAAATACTGGATATAATATAAGTTCATATCATAACTTTATTGATTATTATTATGATCGTCCGACAATTCATAAAAATATGGGGAGTGATTCATATTTAAATGCTACAGATTTAGGTATAAAAGCTAAATCACTTTATATAGATGCTCCAAGTGATTATGAATTAATGGAAAAATCTCTGCCACACTTTATTAACCAAGACAAATATATGACTTTGCTAACTACTGTAACTGCTCATCGACCATATACACCGATGACTTATAGTGATAAACATTTAGATTTATTTAGTGATTTTAATTACCGTTCTACATTTAAAAGATATTTATCAAAACTAAAAGAATTAGATTTAGGCTTAGAGTATCTACTAAAGGAATTGAAAAAAAATAAAACTCTAGATGATACAGTAATTGTATTATATGGTGATCATTATCCGTATGGATTATCAGATAATGAACTGGCTACTGTTATGGGGACAGAAATATTAAAAAATAATGAAAAAGATCGAACACCATTTATTATCTATAATAGTGAGACTCAAAATTTGAAGGTAAACAAATATACTTCAATAATGAACATCTTACCAACCATATTAAATATGTTTGATGTCGACTATGATCCAAGAATGTATATGGGAGAAGATATTTTCTCTGAAGACTACACTGAATTAGCAATATTTGCAGATGGGTCATGGCAAAGTGCATTAGGTTTCTATGATGCATCAATAGGTAAAATAAATTATTATGGTTCTGATGAACATACTGATGAATTTATTATTACTAATAACCAAAGAATCAATACAATGATTAGAATGTCTAATGAAACAATAAAAAAAGATTACTTTAACTATTTATTTAAATCTTTAGAAAGTTATGAAAACTTACCAAAAGAAATGGGGAGTAATACATCTAATAACAACTACAACTAGTTGTTATTTTTAAGTAAATAATTTATAATTGATTTGAGGTGGAGTTTATGGAAAGCGTTTATATTCATATTCCATTTTGTCGTAAAATTTGCTCTTATTGCGATTTTTGTAAAGTGTTAAAGAATGATAAATGGATAAAACCTTATTTAAAAGCGCTTAGAGAAGAAATTGAAGATAATTACAATGATGAAATAATTAAAACTATTTATATTGGGGGAGGAACTCCTTCTTGTTTGGATAAAGAAGATCTAAATACTTTATTTGATCTTATATCAGTATTTAAAAAATCAAATAACTATGAATTTACTTTTGAATGTAATATTGAAGATATAAATGATGAATTATTGGATATACTAAATAACGGTGGAGTAAACCGTTTATCTATTGGTGTTGAATCTTTTAACAAATCTAAATTAAAAATTATGGGTAGAACAAGTAATTTTAAAGATGCTAAAAATAAAATAGATTTATGTAGAACTAAAGGATTTAATAATATAAGTATAGATTTAATATACGGTCTACCAAAAGAAACTTTAAGTGATTTAAAAACGGATATTAAATTAATCTTAAAACTTAAACCAGAACATATAAGTACTTATTCGCTAATAATAGAAAATAATACCATCTTAGGAATAACAAAACCAATTTTAAATATTGATGAAGAAGTTGAAATGTACAATTATATTGTTAAAAAATTAAAAAGAAAAAAATATAATCGTTATGAAATAAGTAATTTTTCATTAAAAGGTTATCATTCCAAACATAATATGACGTATTGGAATAATAAAGAATATTATGGTTTTGGGCTAGGTGCGCACGGTTATATATCAGGATTTAGATATGAAAACACCTTAAGTTTGACTAAATATTTAAATAATGAATTTAGAAACAGTCAAAACATTCTATCTAAGCAAGAAACAATGGAAAATGAACTTATGCTAGGACTTAGATTAATTAAAGGGATTAATATCGAAGAATTTTATATAAAATATAAAGAACATATCCAAGAAGTATTTAATTTTAACGAAGTAGTTAAAAACAAAGAAATAATATATAAAAAAGGACATATTTATATCCCCAAAGACAAATTATATTTAATGAATGAAATATTGATAAAACTATTATAAGATAAGGAGGAAAGTGATGAAGAAAATAATATTATTTATATTACTACTAAGCTTTCCTTTAAATGTAATAGCAGTTGAAGTAAAACAAGAAACTGATATTATTACTAGAGAAGTAAAAGGAGCATACTTAAAAAAATTAGAAATAAAGGATTTTGAGATATCTCCGAACTTTAATCAAATGAATAATAAATATACATTAAACATACCAAGAGAAATAGAAACATTAGATATAATTGCAGAACCATATTATGAAAATTCTAGAATACAAATAGTTGGTAATAATTATTTAGATTTTGGAGAAAACTTAATTACAATTACTGTAACATTAGAAGAAGATGTTCAAGAATATGTAATAATAGTAAACAAAGAAAAAGATCAATCCACTTTTAATTATATTGATGAAGAAAAAGAAGAAACAATTGATTCAATATATAAAGATAATTATCTTATAGTAATTATTGCATCATTAAGTGCTTTTATAATTTTACTTCTAGCAGTTATAATGTTTAAAAAGAAAAAAAGATAAGTATATAAAATAAATCATCTAATAAACTTTATTAGGTGATTTTTTATGAAGTTTATTGCTCATCGCGGCTATAGAACACAATATGTTGAAGAAAATACCTTAAAAGCATTTTATAATGCTTACAAGGATGATTACTTTGCTGGGTTTGAACTAGATATAAGAGAAACAAAAGATAATGAATTTGTAGTTCTACATGATCCAATAATTAATAGGGTAAGTGATGGTTCTGGATTTATATCTAATTATAAATATCGAGATTTGCTTATTTATAATTTTGGAACAAATAAATATCCCTCTAAACTATTAAAATTAAAAACAGTACTAAATAAATTTCCAAATAAAATTATTGTCGTTGAACTCAAAAAAATAAAAAGTATTAAAAAAATAACTAAGTTATTAAATAAATATAATAATATATATGTAGCATCTTTTAATTCAAAACTGCTTAAAGAAATTATTAAATTAAACCCTAAGTTTAAAGTAGGTTTATTTAACAACATAATTAATTCTGAGGTAAGTTATAAAGAATATGATTTTATCGGATTAATTCAAAAATTAGCTTTTGACAAAAGCGTTATAAAATATTTTACAACAAGAAACATAGAACTAATGGCATTTGGAATAAAAGAAGATAAAATAATTAGTAACTCGAAATTGCTTAAAGATATGTATTTAATTGTAGATAAAAAAACAAATATTTCTTAAAAGTTTTCTATATGTTATAATTTAAAAAAAAGGAGAGATATTATGGATAGAACTTATATTATGTTAAAACCTGATGCAATAAAAAGAAAATTAGTTGGTAATATTTTAGAAAGAATTGAAAATAAAGGATACACTATTAAAGATATGAAAATGTTTACTTTAGATGAAGATATCTTAAAAGAACATTACTCACATTTAGTTGAAAAACCTTTCTTTGGAGAAATAGTTTCATTTATGACTTCAGGTCCAGTAATTGGAATGGTTGTTAAGGGGGATGATGTAGTTGTTGGAATGCGTAACTTAATGGGACCAACAAAATGGAGTGATGCTCAGCCTGGAACGATTAGAGGAGATTTTGCCAATAATACTACTGAAAATTTAATTCATGGATCAGATAGTAATGAAAATGCAGAAATAGAAATAAAAAGATTTAGTAAATACTTTAAGTAGATAAATATTAACTGTGAAGAATCACAGTTTTTAACTGGAAAAATAAGAATATATTGGTTTTTATTGTAGATAAAAAATTCTTGAATAAAGCACCCATAAATGATATATATTTATATATAATATAAAGGAGCTTAATAATTGATAGAATATTTTAAAAGACAATCTAAATCAACTAAAATAAAAATCACATATTTTTTAATATGTCTTTTAATAATTGTGTTCATTGGAATTTTTCAATATACAAGAGCACTATTTATTAATAGATCAAAAGAAATAGTAACTAATATAAGAGTGGGGGGATTTAAGATATAAAGTAACATCAGCAGATTTTAATGCAAGTAGTACTAATATTTCCCTAGCTTCTAATGAAGAAAAAGCATCGACTATTAAGATTACTAATTCTAATCAAATTGATACAAAGTATGAACTTTATTATGAACCAATTATCGAAGGATTAGAAATAGGATATACAAAAAATTCTGATGCAATAGCAGGAATAATACCTGCTAATGAAACTAAAACAATTATTTTAAATTTAAATAATACAACTTCAAATGAAGTAACAATAAATTTTAAAATTAATTCTGGCTATGGTCATAATGAACTTGCTTTAAAGAATTTAATAGTTGACGAATACAAATCATCTACCGAAAACATTGAAGTAGATATAGTAGATAATATGAT
>CAYUEQ010000017.1:0-18775 GCA_964443805.1 uncultured Muribaculaceae bacterium | reverse complement strand
TTCACTCTAAAAAGTTTGTTGTATTAAGAATGGTGTCGTGATAGATGTAGGACAAGGGGATAGTGTTGTAATAAAGAGTGCTTATAATAAAGAAGTAATAATGATAGATACTGGAGGAAAAGTTAAATTTAAACAAGAAAAATGGCAAGAAATTAAGGAAACTACTAATATGTCTAATGCAATAACTACATTTTTAAAAAGTATCGGTAGTAAAAAAGTAGACCTTCTAATATTAACCCACGGGGATGCCGATCATTTAGGTTATGCTCTAGATATAATAGATAAAATAAAAGTATCGAATATCATAATAAATAAAGGAGATGTTAATGATTTAGAAAAACAAATTTATAAAACTAATTTTGTAGTAGATAAATATAAGTCTAAAGAAATTAATTATCATATATTAGAAACTAAAGACTATGGTAATGAAAATGATAATAGTATTGTCTCTTTATTTAATATTAATAACATAAAATTTTTATTTATGGGAGATGTAAGTAAGAAGGTGGAACTTGATATAATAAATAAATATAAATTTGAAATAGATGTTTTAAAACTAGGACATCACGGTTCTAAAACAAGCAGTGATATTAAATTTATAGAAAATATAAATCCGAAATTATCAATTATAAGTGCCGGAAGAAATAATCGATATAATCATCCATCTGTAGAAACTTTAGAAACATTACATGAACTTGACATAGATTATCTTAATACATCAACATCTGGAACAATATGTTTTGAAATTAGGGGAAAGTACTACACACTAACTACATTCCCGCCATAGAATAGATTATACATTATATAATG
Source organism: uncultured Muribaculaceae bacterium (assembly GCA_964443805.1). Taxonomy (GTDB): domain Bacteria; phylum Bacillota_I; class Bacilli_A; order RF39; family UBA660; genus CAYUEQ01. The sequence goes on along the minus strand of CAYUEQ010000017.1, from coordinate 17,965 downwards.
TTTAAATATAGAAAGGGAGCTATAAGCTTCTTTTCCTTTTGAATAAATTATTAAACTATTATATAATAGTTTTGGTGATTAGGATGAATATCCACTTGATAATAGGAAACTCAAGAGAATTAAATGAAGAAAAAACAAATGAGATAGTCGCTAATGGATTAAATATTATTAGAATGGATTTAGATGAAAATAGTATTGAAGATGTGATCGAAGAAGCGGGTTATCTTTCTTTATTTAGTGAACAAAAATACATAGTTGTTAAGAATGCTAATATTTTTTCAAGTAAAAAAAGTAACGAAAAAGAAATAAACAAATTACTTGCTTATTTTGAAAATCCTAATCCAGAAACTACTATTGTATTTGTAACTGAAAAAAAAATAGATGAAAGAAAAAAAGTAACTAAAATACTAAAAAATAAATTTAAAATTCATCGAATTGATGAACTTAAAGATAAAGAACTTTATTTAAAAGTTTTGGCTGAGTTTGAAATGGATAAGTATAAGATAAGTTCATTTGCGGTAAATTATATTATAAAATCTTGTTTAGAAAAATACGATTTAATTTATCAGGAAATAAATAAATTAAAATTATATAAAATTGATGATAAGATTATAACTGATGATGATGTTATTGAAGCAACTAGTATATCTTATGAAAACAACATCTTTGATTTTACTAACTCAGTCATAAAAAAGGATATTAAAAAAGCATTTTTAATTTTAGAAAATTTAAAATTAATGAAACAGGAACCGATTGTTTTATTAGTCGTTCTAGCAAATCAATATCGTCTTATGTATCAAAGTAAAGCTTTAAGTAGACAAGGAAAGAGTCAAGGAGAAATAGCTAAGATATTAAAAGTTAATCCTAATGCAATATGGCATTCATTACAAAATGGTTATAATTATAGCTTTGAAGAACTTTTAACAAAAATAGAGAATTTAGCTGATTTAGATTATAAAATAAAATCAGGTGAAGTCGATCGGTTTTTAGGATTTGATGTCTTCTTATTAAATGTTTAATTATAAAAAGAATGTAGGACCACTGTTATTTACAGGAACAATTTGTTCTTTTTTTTCTGCCTTAATTTGTTTAGGTTCATCTTTGTTAAAGACTGTTTTAGAACTAAAATCTTTAATGGTTTTAAAAATTGTGTTGGCATTTTTAAATAATGGTTTAGTTTTTTGATAGATAGGTATAGCTTGATCAGCAAGATTTAAACCTCTATTTAAACCATTTATTAACCCATTTAAAGAAAAACCAGTTGATGAATAAGGATTGCTTCGAAAAAGACCTTTACCAAACATAAATAAACCTCCTTATAGTAATATATGTAAACACTATCATTTTATTTAACAAAATAATTAAACTATGATATAATTTTTATATTAGAAAGATATGAAAATGGAGGTATACTTAATGGAAAATATAGCTATTATTAAACCTTTTTACTTTATATATCTTGGTATTCTAAGTGTATTAAAAGGAATGTATAATCTACTTAAGTATGCATTTGTTGGAATATATGTAACATTAAAAAATATATTTGGTTATATAATTAATGTTTTTAAATATGCAGGTCATGGTTTAAAATTTATATTTTTAATTTTATATAAACCGTTTAAAAAAATTATTGAACAAATAAATAAAAACATTGCTGAAAATAATGAAAAAAAGAAGTTTCTTAAAGCTAATAAAAAAAAGAAAAATAAAGTTACCCAAAAGAATAAAAAATCAGAAAAACAAAAGAATAAGTATGAACTAGAAAGATCAGAACTTTTAAAAGAATTGAATCCTGATAATGTTAAAAGAACTGATGTTAAGCAAGTATATCAATATGTTGTTGCTGATAAAGAAGGTAATATTAGTAAAGGAATATTTAGTGGTTTTTCTAAGTTAGATGTTAATGCTTATTTAGTTAACGAAGGTTATGAAGTTTATAGCATCAAAACTTCTAAATGGTTAGAGTTTTTATATGGTCAATCTAAATTTACAGGTAGAAAAATGTCGACCAAAGATCTTATTTTCTGGCTTACACAATTAAATACTTATTTAAAATCTGGTATTCCATTAACTGATGCAATGAAGATTTTATCTAATCAAATGGGTAAAAAAGGGAATAGGAAAAGATTGTTTACATCAATTGTATATGAATTAACAATGGGAGAGTCATTTAGCTCAGCCCTAGAACACCAAGAAGGAGTTTTTCCACCACTGCTTATTAACATGTTAAAAGCAGCTGAGGCAACAGGGGAATTAGAAGAAACTCTTGATGATATGACAGAATATTATACGGAGATTAATTCTACTAGAAAAGCAATGATAAGTGCGATGACTTATCCAGCTATTATTACCGTATTCTCTTTTGGAGTAATTACATTTATTTTAATATATGTTATACCTCAATTTGTTCAAGTTTATGAAAATTCAGGAATTCAAATAGGAGGGTTAACTGCAACCATAATAAATCTTTCATTATTCTTACAAAATAATATTGCGCTTATCATTCTAGTTTTAATAGTAGTAATAAGTGGTTTAGTGATGCTTTATAAAAATGTTAAATTATTTAGAATGACTGTTCAAAAGATATTAATGCATATACCAATAGTGGGGAATATAATCATTTATAATGAAATAACGATATTTACTAAGACTTTCTCGTCATTATTACGTAACAATGTTTTGATAACAGAAAGTGTTAATATCTTAAGTAAAGTTACATCTAACGAAATATATCGAAATATCATGTTTGAAACTATTTCAAATGTAACTAAAGGAATCGAAATATCTAAGTCCTTTGAAAATCATTGGGCGATACCAGAGGTTGCCTATTACATGTTAGTAACGGGAGAATCAACTGCTGAATTACCAGACATGATGAGTAGAGTTAGTAGATACTATCAAGAATTACATCGTAGTTTAATAGATAATTTAAAATCATTTATTGAACCAATTATGATCGTTTCATTAGCATTAATTGTTGGAGTAATTATCTTAGCAGTTATAATACCAATGTTTGATTTATATAGTCAGATTACATAAAAAGTGAGGAAAATATGTTAGAAGTATTAATATTTATTTTAGGATTAATTTTTGGATCATTTTACTTAGTTGTCGGTTTAAGAAGGCCTTTGAATAAATCAATTGTTAAACATGATTCACATTGTGATTCTTGTAAAGAAAAACTTAATTGGTATGAATTAATACCAGTATTTTCATTTATAATTCAAAAAGGAAAATGTCGTAATTGTAATACAAAGATTCCAATAAGTACGATCTTAATTGAGTTATTAACTGGAGTATTATTTCTAACTGGATATTTATTATATGGATTAAATTTTGAATTTTTTGTGTTTTTAATAATTTCTTCTTTATTTGTAATAATTTGTGTAAGTGATTTTAAATATTTAATTATTTTAGATGGCCCTTTAATAATATTTAGTATTATCTATATAATTTTAAGTATAATTTATTTAGGAATTATAACAACATTAAAATATGCAGCAATGGGTGTTACAATGTTTACAATTATGTATCTAATTAAAATACTAGGAGATATTTTATTTAAAAGAGAATCTCTTGGTGGGGGAGATATAAAATTTTCATTTGTAATGGGTTTAATAGTAGGCGCTCGTCTTGGGTTGGTAGCTTTAGTTATAGCATCGATAATTGCTTTACCAGTAGCTTTAGTTCTTTCATATAAAAATGAAAAAGAGATTCCATACGGTCCCTTTTTAGCTCTAGCTTTAATAATTGTTTTTGTATTTGGTGATTATATATTAACTTTTTTAAATACTATTTAAATATCTAATACTTCAAACACTTCTGTTTCTTCTGATTGTTTTGTTTGAGGTATTACTGGTTTTTGAAGAGGTATATTATTTACATTAGATATTTCTCCTAGAATAGATTTTTTTATTTTTTCATCTGCAGCTCCAAAATCATTATCTAAATCTACTAGTCTTAAGACTTCTTCAAACGATGTAATTCCACTTGCAACTTTTTTTAATCCATCTTCTAAAAGAGTAGAAACTCCAGAACTATAAACTAATTTTCTTAGTTCTTCTTTTCTTACGTTATTGACTATAGCATCTCTTATTTCTTGATTTATAACTAATACTTCATGAATAGCAATACGTCCAGAATAGCCTTGTAAACAATCAGGACAGCCTACATTCGAATAAATTTCATTAACATCCATATTTAACATCTGCTTAAAGATGTTTTTTTCATACTCAGTGGTTGGTTTTATTTTTTTACACTTAGTACATAGGCGCCTTGCTAAACGTTGAGATATAACACCATTTAAAGCTGATCCTAATAAATAACGTTCAACTTCCATATCTAATAATCTTTCAATAGTATTAAGAGAGTTATTAGTATGCAGAGTAGATAATACTAAATGTCCTGTAATACTTGCTCTTACTGCAATACGTGCTGTTTCATCATCACGAATCTCACCGATCATAACAATATCAGGGTCTTGACGTAAGATACTACGTAATACATGAGTGAAGGTTAAACCTATTTCAGCCATAACTTGTACTTGGTTAATGCCTTCTATATTCATCTCGATTGGATCTTCAACCGTAATTATATTTCTACTTTCAATATTTAATTTTTGTAACATTGCATAAACAGTAGTTGACTTACCTGAACCAGTAGCACCAGTAACAAGAATAATTCCGTTTGGTGATTGTAATAATTTTTGAACTTTATTTAAATTGTTTTCTTCAAGTCCTAAAGATTCTAAACCCGCAAGACTCATTGAATAATCTAAGATACGTATTACTATTTTTTCGCCTTGTTGAAGTGGTAATGAAGAAACACGCATGTCTAAAAGAAGACCTAATATTTTAGTCTTTATCGCACCATCTTGGGGCATTCTAGTATCGGTAATATTCATACCTGCTATAATTTTAATTCTGGTTATTAAATTCTTTTTAACATGTTCTGGTATATGAGCATAATCGACTAATTGACCATCGATTCTTATTCGTACTTTTAATATATTGTCGTAGGGATCAAAATGAATATCACTGGATTTTTTGTTAACTGCATCAATGATAATTTCATTTACAATGTCCACTACGGGCATATTTTCATAGTCAAACTCTCTCAGCATTATTATCCCTCGTCTTTATTCTTTATATTAATTAGTATATAACAAAAAAATATTTATTGCAATTTAAAATATTATTGGTTTATAATAAATATAAGGAGATAAAAATGAATAAGAAAGTTATAATAATTGGTTGTGGAAATGTAGGTATGGCATATGCTTATGCATTATTAAATCAAAGGACTTATGTAAATGAGTTAGTGTTAATTGACTTAGATCAAAAAAGACTAGATGGAGAAGTAGCTGATTTAAATCACTCGCTTCCATATGCACCATCTAAGATATTTATTAAAAGAGGAACTTATGCTGATTGCGCCGATGCCGATATAATAGTTATTGCAGCTGGAGCAAATCAAAAAGTAGGGGAAACTAGAATGGATTTAATTAACAAAAATAAAGTTATTTTTAAAGATATTTTATCTAAAATAAATGAAAACAATTTTAATGGTATTTATTTAATCGCTACTAATCCATTAGATGTTATGACTTATATTACTTGGAAATACTCTAAAGCTGAATCTAATAAAGTTATCGGTTCAGGCACTAGCCTTGATACAGCTCGTTTAAGATATATAATTGGAGATAGATTAAATATCAATCCTAAAAACATCCACGCTTATGTAATTGGAGAACACGGGGATTCTGAATTTGTCCCATATAGTAATGCAGTTATTGGAATGCAAAACATAGAAAACTTTTTAACTAAAGATGAACTCGAGAAAATTGCTCTTGATGTTAAAAACTCTGCTTATAAAATAATAGAGCAAAAAGGAGCAACATATTATGGAATAGGGATGTGTTTAGTTCGAATAACAAATGCCATTCTTGGAGATGAAAACTCTGTTATAACAGTATCTACTTATGATGAGAATAATGATGTCTTTGTTGGACTCCCAGCTATTTTAAATAAAAATGGTGCACGAGAGAAAGTTTATTTAAATCTAACTAAAGAGGAAGAAGAGAAGTTACAAACATCAATAGATATAATAAAAGATGCAATATCTAAGATTGACTTTAATTAAAGGTATGCTATAATTTAATCATAAATTGATGAAGAGGACATAACTAAATAATTTAATTACATAAAGTGAGTTAGGGACAGTGAAAACCTAATGGTAATGTTATTTAATTCCTACCTTTGAAAGAAATGAAAACATTTCCGGGGAATCCCGTTATCAAATATGAGTTAATAAAAGGATGGTACCGTGTTTATAACACTCCTTATCATTCTTTTTTGTTTTTTAGAAAGGAAATAAAAATGAATAAAGAAATAACAAGTAGAGAAATTGACTTTGCTAAATGGTATACAGATATCGTTAGAAAAGCAGATTTAGTTGATTATACTAATATAAAAGGAAGTATGATTATAAGACCTTATGGATATGCAATATGGGAAGAGATGGTATCTACATTAGATAAAATGTTTAAAGAAACTGGACATGAAAATGTTCAAATGCCAATGTTTATTCCAGAATCTCTTTTAAATGTAGAAAAAGATCATGTCGAAGGTTTTGCGCCTGAAGTTGCTTGGGTTACCCATGGCGGAGAAGAACCGTTAGAAAAAAGAATGTGTGTCCGTCCTACAAGTGAAGTATTATTTTGTGAACACTATAAAAAGATTATTAAATCATATCGCGATTTACCAAAATTATATAATCAGTGGTGTACTATTGTCAGATGGGAAAAAACAACTAGACCATTTTTAAGAAGTAGAGAAATATTATGGCAAGAAGGACATACAATGCATTTAGATGAAAAAGAAGCAAGAGAAGAGACTTTAAAAATGTTACACGTTTATGAAGATTTCCAAAAAAATCATCTAGCATTACCTGTGTTAGTTGGTAAAAAAACTGAAAAAGAAAAGTTTGCAGGAGCAATAGATACTTATACAGTAGAAGCAATGATGTATGATGGTGTAGCACTTCAAAATGGAACATCACATTATTTTGGTGATAAATTTGCTAAAGTATTTGATATAGAATACTTAGATAAAGAGGGTAAATTAACTAACCCTCATCAAACATCTTGGGGAGTATCAACTAGAATGATTGGAGCAGTTATTATGACTCACTCTGATGATCGTGGACTAGTTCTACCTCCTAAAATTGCACCAACAAAAGTAAATATTATTCCAATTGGTAATGTATCAAGTGAAGTAAATAAGATAATTGAAGAACTAGATAATAAAAATATAACTTATCATGTTGATAATAGTGAAAAATCTCCAGGATTTAAATTTGCTGAATCAGAAGTTAAAGGTTATCCAATTAGAATTGAAATTGGAGAAAGAGATTTAGCTAATAAATTAGTAACTCTTGTAAGAAGAGATACTTTAGAAAAAATAAATGTTGAGGCTGATGTAAATAAAATTATCAATAAATGTGAAGAATTATTAATTGAAATTCAAGAGTCTTTATATAAAAGAGCACTTGATAGAAGAAATTCAATGATTCATGAAACATCTACTAAAGAAGAATTTAAAACACTTTCTAAAAAACCAGGATTTATTCTAACATCATGGTGTGGAGATCAAACATGTGAAGAGGGCATAAAAGAAGATTACGAACTATCTTCAAGATGCATACCTTTTAATCAAGAAAACATAGATAATTGTATTTATTGTAATAAAGAAGGCAAATATAAAATATATTTTGGACGTCAGTACTAATGATAAAAATATATTGTTATAATAAATGTTCAACATGTAGAAAAGCTCTAAAATTTTTAGATGAACATAATGTTGAATACAATTTAAAAGATATAAAAGAAGATTATCCAACAGCAAATGAAATGAAAGAAATAATTAAAAGAAGTAATTTAGAGATTAAGAAGTTTTTTAATACAAGTGGTAATGTATATAAAGAACTTAATTTAAAAGATAAATTAGAATATATGGATGATGAGTCGAAAATAAATTTATTAACATCAAATGGTATGTTAATAAAAAGACCCTTAGTAATTACTAGTGATACTATATTAGTAGGGTTTAAAGAAGAATTATGGAATAATTTAATAGACAAATAAAAAGAGAAGTTTTTCTCTTTTTTTAGCTAATTTTTTTAGCATGAACTACAACTCGGTTAAATCCGTTATCGATACAAGTTGATAGTGTTAATAACCTATCAGAAGTATCAAGTTCTATATTAAAATCAAATACACTTCTATTTTTAATTTCTTTTAAAAAGTAATCATAATCTTCTTCTTTGCTAAAATTATTAATTATATAATTAAAGTCAGTAGATGTTTTATAGATTGAAAATATTTGGAATGTCATCTTGCCATATAAAGTATTAAAGGTAATAATATGATTTTCTTTATTACTATGCCAAGATTTTTTTAAAGTATTATGTAAAGATCCAAATATAATTCCATTGTGCCCATATATAATTGTATTTTGATCAAGGTTTTCTAAGTCATTTTTATAATCTACATAAGCCCATCCTTGATAATTACTTTTTTTATAAAAACTACGATTTAAATAATAAACATTATCATTAGTCTGAACAACTGGAAAGTTTACATCGGTATTAGGAACTTTTAACCAACCAATTGTTTCATCATTAATTGCAAGTAAGTCAGCATAATCTTCTTTTAAATCAAACTTCTCATTGTCTTCTTTAGAGATATCTCTTTCATTATTATCAACAGATGTTTCCGTTTCCAGCAAATCGATTCCTTCGACAAGATTTTGTAATGTAGATACATCTTTTCTAACTGTATAATTATTATAAGCTAGAAGAGAACCAATAGAAATTGTAAATATTATGGCGATGATACTACAAGTTTTTAATGTTACTAATGCCAGTTGGCGAAAATAATTTTGTTTTATATATTCTTCTGAATAAACAATTTCAAAATTCAAGTTTTTATTTTTACGGTATTTTCTTGTTAATTTTTTAATATTCTTAATAGATTTTTGAAAGGCATTAATATTATTTGAATCTACATATAAAGTAATAGTAATTTTATTTTTAAAATTCATATTGTCAAATAATTTTTCAGCGTTATTTTGAGGAAAACCATATAAATAAATATTTTTAAGATCTTTATTTAGTTTACAAAAGGTTTCAAAATCTTTTATATCATTATTATTTAAATTATGAATTATTTTTACATTTTCTTTATTAACTAAGCTAGCTTTATTTTTTAAATCATTATCATGAGCAAAGTTACTTAAAGCTAATTCTTCTAAAGTTAATTCTACATTAATATTACAACTACTTAAATTTTTCAAAGTTTTAGTATCCATCGTATGACAAATGAGTTTGCTTATATTAGTAGCTATAATAATCCTATCTGCAGTTTTACTATCGATAAAATCATCGGTATTAATATTTAAAGCTATTTTTGTATCTAAGCTACTAATAATCTTTAGAATTAAATTTAATAATTCTATATTTTTAATAACTATTGTTTTGATATTACTTTTAATTAATACTTTTATATATGGAAGAAAAATCATTTCATTGTTTTTAATATATTCCTCACTAAAGACAAAACCATTTTCATCTCCACCAATAGAAACGTTTAATATAGATGGGTCTACATATAAAAACGAAAATATAAGAGAATTATTTGTGATTTCAATCGAAACTTTGCGCATTTTATATTCACCTATCCTACTTTCATATAATATCATAAACTGAAATATATTGTAAACAAGGAATATAAAAATGTCGATAAATGTAGATTTTTATTTTATATTATGCTACTATTAATTTATAAATAAAAGTATAGAAAAGAGGATTTTATGAAAAAATTAAGTATAATAGTATTTGCAATATCATTATTTGCTTTAAATGTTTTAGGAGTAAGCGCCCAAACATTGACATTTAATTATGCAGATGGAAAAGAAGGGGTAGGAGATGTTTTAAAACCTTTATTCCCAATGATTGATGAGAGTACTCAAACACCTACTGTTGATGATGGATCATTTATACAAGCAAAAATAGATTCGTTTAATACTACCGAGAAAAGTGTTAAAGTATCATTAACGGTATCTAATAAAATTGTTGAAGGATTAGAAGCACCTAAAGAGAGAACTGGACTGATGGCAGAGATTTCATTTGATCAAGTCTTAGTAGAAAACTTTGATATATCATTTGATAATGAAGCAGTAGAAGATAGAACAGCTAGTCTAGTATGGAATATTGGAGATTTAAAAGTTGATGAAGTATCAACATTTACATACACATTAACATTAAAAGAAGATTACTCAGAAGATATAATTGATCAAGCAATTGCGGTGTTTAATAAAACAGATATAAAAGTAGCTGAAAATCTTACAACATATGATAAAGAAGTAGCAGATTGTGTTATTCCAATGTTTAAACTTGTTTTAACTGATAATCCACCAAGTGATGTTAATGCTAATGTATTGATTGTAACTATTATTGGTTTAAGTGCAATATCATTAGTACTATACTTAAATAAAAACAATAAATTTTCTAAAATTTAACAAATAAAAAAAGTTTATATAAACTTTTTTTTTGCTTTAAATAGCATATAATATATATTCTAATGGTAAAATTTCACTTCCATAATATCTTAAATAAAACTTATAACTTGGATCGATGTTATGAATTATTTTAGCTAATTTCCATAGGTGATTATTATCATGATAACAAGCAAGTGCTAATTTAGGGTGATATTTTAATATAGCATTATGGCATCCTAATAAAGCTTTTTCTTCATCGCCTTCAATATCCATTTTAATATATGTTACTTTATCTTTAATGTCTTCATCAATCCTAACTGTTTTAATTTTTAAATTACCTTTTTTTAAAAGGGTAGAAGTAGAAGAAACATTATTGTTATTTAAATACATAACTCCTTTTTTATTACTAGCTCCTTTTTGTTTGATAATAATATTGTCTAAATTAAATAATTTAACATTCTTATTGATGTATTCTATATTACTAGGAACTATCTCATAACAATAAATTTTTTTATAATTATCTTTCCCGTAAATTTTAGTATAATCTATTATTGAATCTCCTATATAACTTCCTACATCAACTATTACTTCATCCTTATTGCACTTAATAAGATCTAAATCAAAATATTGATTAAAGTTATTATCAATTAACTCACTAACTCTTTTGTAATCTAAAGTTAACCAGTAATATAAAATAGCTGTTAGAATCTTTTTAGAACGATAATCACCTAACTTATGATAAAGCCATTCAAAGTCTTTACGATGATTAACTAAAGATTCGGCATTGTTTTTTATTAATTCATAATTGTTATTATTTAAATCAATCAGGCCCCACATCTTATATTTGTTATAATAATCAGTAATGTTCTTATACATTAAAGGTTCTTTATTTCTTAAATATATAAAATTTTGTTTTATAGCTTGTTCAATTTGATTTATATCTCTTTCTTTAATAAAATCCATCAAATTATAAAATTGAACATCAATTTCATTGCGCATTGCTAAACCTCCATTTAATATTTTATGTAATAAAACAAATAACTGTAATTAAGTTAGTTTAATAATTAATAAAAGTAATTGTCAAAAATAAAAAACAATGATATAATTCTATTACAGATTTATGGCGATGTAGCTCAGCTGGCTAGAGCGTCCGGTTCATACCCGGAAGGTCGGGGGTTCAAACCCCTCCGTCGCTACCAATTTGATTTTAAACCTATTAGATAGGTTTTTTTAATGAGGTTTTTAAAGTATTACTATAGTTATAAACTGTTTAAATATACAATATTTTGTAATCTGAATAAAATACGTATGAGGTGATCAAAATGTTTTGTAGGTACTGTTGTTGCCGATGCTGTTGTTTCTTCTGTTGTAGATGTCGTTGCTGCTGTCGTTGTTGTTAAAATATAAACTATAAATTACATAAAAAATAGATGAAAAAAGTTGTCTATTTTTTTTCGTTATAATAAATTTGTTATGCTATACTAATTATTAAAGTTGGTGACTATGAAAAAGTATTTAGGAACAATTATATTGATGTTTTTTATTTGTCTATCAAATATTAATGCGTTAGAAATAGATATTAAATCTAATAATGTACTTCTTTATAATTTAAAAGATCAAAAAATAATGTATGAAAAAAATAGTGAAGAAAATACATCTATAGCATCATTAACTAAAATAGTGACTATTATAGTTGCAATAGAAAATATTGATGAGTTATCCGAAAAAGTAGTTCTCACACCAGACATATTTAAAGATCTTGCATTATTTAATGCAAGTGTTGCAGGATTTGAAAAAGGGGAGATAGTAACTTATGAAGATTTATTATATGGTGCCATGCTTCCTAGTGGAGCTGATGCAACTAATGCTTTAGCAGTTAATATTTTTGGTAGTGAAGAAAAGTTTGTCGAAAAAATGAATGATTTGATGAAAAAACTAAATATTAAAAACACTTATTTTACTAATACAACTGGACTTGATGAAGAAGACCAAAAAGCAACTTTAAATGATTTGTTGAAGATAATTTTATATGGTTTAGAAAATGAATATTTTACTAAAATATTCAATGCTAGAACTTATACTACAAGTAACGGTCGTTTAAATATGAAAAGCACATTATACAATTATGAAAAACGTTTTGCAATTAATACTGATATTATTAATGGTAGTAAAACAGGTTTTACTGCATCAGCAGGTTTATGCTTATTAAGTCATGCTGATAATGATGAGTTAGAACTATTGTTAATTACAACTAAGGCACCAGTTGAAGATAATCTATTTCCCTATAATGTTACCGATGCGTTAAAAATATATAATTATTATTTTGATAATTATAATTATTATCCTGTTTTAAATACTAATGACGTTGTAACTCGTATCAATACTAAATATAGTAAAGTAAAAGAAGTAGATGTAATATACAAAGGTGAATATATAGAATATCTTCTTCCAAATAATTATAATAAAGAGGATATTGTTTATAGCTATGATTTAGAAGACTATGTAAGTTTTGTAACAGATAGAAATAACAAAGTAGGAACATTTAAAATAAAGTACAAGGATGAAATAATACTAGAAGATGATTTATATTTAAAAGAAAAAGTAAATTTAAATATATTTTATCTTATAAAAGAACATGTTTTGATATTTAGTTTTTTAATTGTAATCTTATTTTTAACAACTTTTAAAAAAATAAAAACAAGATAAAATCAAAAATAATTATGATATAATATAAGTGGATGATGAGTATGAAAAATAAAATAAAAAACATTAGTAATACATTAACTTTAATATTTGTTATTATAGCAATTATAATTGCGGTAATATTTTTTATTATGACTAAAATAAGTACTAATAAAATAAAACAAGAAAATAAAAATGATCAAAAAAATATAACTGATGCAGTTAAATTTAAAAATCAATATGAAGATTTAAATGACAGTTATATCGAAATGGAAATAAAAGAGAACAATGTAATCACTTATACAACTCTTGATGAAATAAAAAATATAATGAAAAATGGAACTGGTGTAATATTAATAAGTAATACTAAAGATAATTTAAGTCGCCAAATAATTCCGGTGTTATTTCAAGCATCAGAAAATATAGAGTTAAAAAATATCTACTATCATGAATTAAGCAATAAAACTAACTATGATTTAATAATTAATTTACTCCAAACTGATATCATAACTGTAAATAATATTACATCACCAACAGTTATTTTTGTATCAGCAGGAGAAATTATTGGAGTATATTCTAAAGAAAATACAGTATTGGATACAGAAGGACTTCTGACATATGAACAAAGAAAAGAGCTTCATAAAACTTTTCTAAATTATCTGGAACAATTTGCCTATAATTAGAAAGTGTAAAAAAGTGTCAATTTTATTTGCAACCGATGAATTTATTGTTATAATCTAGCTAGTCTAAATAATTAATATTAATTATTTAGTGGAGGGTGAAGTAAATGAAAGAACCAAATGAAATAGAAAAAATAGATCAAGAAGAAAGAATGATTTTTATAATTTTATCAATTATATTAGTTGTGGCAATAGGAATAATTGTTTCTTGGTATTTTACTAAAGAAAAATATGATAATAATATAGATGATAAAAAAGAACCAGTAGAGATAATAAAAGAAAAGAAGACTGAAGAGGAAACATTTGATAAATTAATTCCAATTCCAATAAAAAAGAAAGAAACAATAGCAATAAGCAAACCAATAATCGAAGAAAAAATAGAAGTTATTTCAAAACCAATTATTGAAATAGATTTAAGTGGAATTATATTTAAAAACAATATATTCTATAAATTACCTAAAGTTACTGCAAAAACTAAAGAAGGAAAAGAATTTGTAGTAAAAACAATAGTTCAATATAAAAATAGTAATGAAGAAATATTAGAATTAGATATTGATGATGAAAATCAAATACTAATTCCTGAAGATGCAATAGAATTAATATTTAATTTTAAAACAATAGATCAAAATGGTGAAGAAATAATTAAAGTTATTAAAACGCCAGTTACAATAGAAGACCCAGTTAATGTAAGGTATACGGTTACATTTAACAATGTAGATGACCTACCAGATTTAGAAATAGAAGCTGATAAATCAATTGAAAAACCAGATGAATATAAAGAATTTGAAACAAAAATAACATTAGTTCAAAAAGATGAAGATGAAGATGAAGAAAATGAAGACACAGTTACAACAGAATTAACTTTTGGTGGATGGTATGAAGATAAAGATTTTGAAACTGAATATGAATTTGGAACACCAGTTACAGAAGATTTAAATTTATATGCTAAATGGGGGTATGTAGTTGAATATATTGACCAAACTGAAGAAGGCTCAGTTACTTTAAATAAATTAATTGTAAGTCCAGAAGAAAATGCAATTGATTATGAAGCAACTAAAGATGGATATAATTTTATTGGATGGTATGAAGATAAAGATTTTGAAACTGAATATGAATTTGGAACACCAGTTACAATGAATTTAACTTTATACGCTAAATGGATTGAAGTACATAATACTGACATAACTTTAGAAGAAGAAGGTATAAAAAGTAATTTAATAGGTAACAACTTAGATATTGAAGTGGATTTAAATGCTATAAAAATAGAAGAAAACCCAAATTTTTTATTAAATTATTCATTTGTTGCACCTGATGATGCAAATCATTATAAAACAAACTTAAAAGACGAAGAATCAATTGATATAATAGATAAGCAAATTACTGATTCAGTTGTCCTAGCTACTTATGAATCTAATGAGCTAATTTCAACAAAAGAACTAAATATTAATGTAACAGAAGCACAATAGTGCTTTTTCTTGTACTAAAAATAGATTTAATCTATAATAGATATAGAAATGTGGTGAATCTGTGGGAAAAAATATTACTTTATTACCAGCTGATAGTTATACAATAATAAATAAGACTATTCTAACGCATCATGATAAAGATAATTTAATATCTTTGTATTCACCAATTATAGGGCCCATAGCGATATCACTCTATCTGTCATTATGGAGAGATTTAGATAAGTTAGAACTTGTTTCAATAGATTTTACTCATCATCATTTGATGACAATATTAAAAAGTAATTTAGAGGATATAAAAAAATCAAGAGAATCTTTAGAGGCGGTAGGGCTTTTAAAAACTTATTATAAAGAAGGAAGTATAAATCATTATGTTTATGAATTGTATTCTCCATTATCACCATATGAATTTTTTAATCATCCAGTATTTAATATTCTTTTATATAATAATATAGGTAAAAAAGAATATGATTTATTGAAAAAAAATTATACTGAACCAAAAATAGATTTAAAAGAATTTATTGATATTAGTAAACTAATGGATGAAACTTTTAAAAGTATTTCTTATAGTCAATACGAACTTGAAAATGAAGGTATTAAAGATGTAACGAAAAGACAAATTCAATATAAAAAGGGACTTGATTTTGATTTAATAAAATCTAGTCTACCTAAAGGATTAGTCAACAATCGTACGTTTAATAAAAAGACTAAAGAACTTATTAATAACTTAGCATTTATATATAATATAGATGCACTTAAAATGACAGAGATATTAAGAATGGTAATGAATGAACATGGTTTTATTGAAAAAGAACACTTGAGAAAATCAGTTCGTAATTATTATCAGTTTAATAATAATGGTTCTCTACCTACACTAATTCATCGAACTCAACCAGAGTATTTAAAAGCTCCAACGGGGGATGGGAGTAATCGGGGTAAAATGTTATTTGTTTTTGAAAACACCAGCCCATATGATTTTTTAAAAAATAAATATCGAGGAACAAATCCAACTAATCGTGATAAAAAATTATTAGAAACATTAGTAATTGATTTAAATATGAAACCAGCTGTAGTTAACGTTTTAATCGATTATGTGCTTCGAATAAACAATAACAAACTAAATCAAGCGTATGTAGAAACAATTGCAGGGCAGTGGAAAAGAATAGGAATAGAGACTGCTAATGATGCTATGCAGATAGCAGAAAAAGAACATAAAAAGATAAAGAAAAAAATGGATGTAAATGAGAAGAAAGCTAAAACTCCAGTTTGGTTCGATAAAAATTTAGAAAAAGAAGCGGCAACTGATGAAGAGTTAAAAGAAATGGAAAATTTACTAAAAGAATTTAGGTGATAATTTGAAAAAAGCAAATACGTATTTAAAAGATGTGGATAAAAAAAAGCTAGTAGCAGATTTAAAACAATCTTATGCTGCAGCTTTAAAGAACAAAGGTTTCGTAACGTTAATTAATACTTTAAAAATAAAAGAAAGTATTGCAATTAATTATACTTCTAAGTTGGAAAAAACTGCTGAAGAATTAAGTGCTTGTAAAGAATGTCCAGGACTAGGCTTTTGTAAAACGAAAATAACTGGATATGTATACTATCCAGAATTAAATAATGATAAATTATTATTTTCTTACATACCATGTCGTTATCAACAAGAACATATAAAAAACATCAAAGAAAAAGAAGAAGCAGAAAACAAAATACCTTCAGAAATAGAAAATGCATCAATGAAAGAAATTGATACTACAGATAAAAAAAGATATGAGTTAATAACAAAACTTACCTTATTTTTAGAAAATTATGGAAATGAAAAACATACTAAAGGATTATATGTTCATGGAAGTTTTGGATCTGGTAAAACGTATCTAGTATCTGCTGCATTAAATGAATTAAAGAAAAAAAATGTAAATACATTGATTATCTATTTTGCAAGCTTTTTAAGATCTTTAAAAGAATCAATGGAAGGCTTTGGTTTTAAAGATAAAATGCATGAAGTATTAAGTGCTGAAGTACTTTTAATCGATGATATTGGTGCTGAGAGTTTAAGTAATTGGAGTAGAGATGAAATATTAGGAAGCATTTTACAACATCGAATGGAAAACAACTTAACAACATTCTTTACTTCAAATTTAACTTTAGAAGAACTAGAAGCACATCTATCTTTTACCAGATATAAAGATGATAAGGTAAAAGCTAGACGTATTATTGAAAGAATAAAATATTTAACTGAAGAAGTACAACTTATAAGTAAAAACAAAAGGCAATAAATTGCATAAAGTATAAAAAAGTGGTATTATTTAATAAATCTGTGAAGAAGGACATGACACTTATCTAAATTTAAATAGAGAATTAGTGGTTGGTGAAAACTAATAAATTTATTTAAGACTAGTTACTCCCTTTGAGAGAGTTTGAAAAACTCCGGTTTAAAGCCGTTATATAAAGAAAGTACAAATTAGGATGGTACCGTGTTATTAACACTCCTTTACGGGGTGTTTTTATTTTATAAAAAGGAGAGAATAAAATGATAAATATTAAAGAAAATGAACAATTAAGTATCTTAAATCATAGTTGTGCTCAT
>CAYUEQ010000016.1:0-18933 GCA_964443805.1 uncultured Muribaculaceae bacterium | reverse complement strand
ATGGCGCCTGATGTAGGACTCGAACCTACGACCTAACGGTTAACAGCCGTGCGCTACTACCAACTGAGCTAATCAGGCACAAACACATTATATAACATATTTGAATATTATGTCAATATTTAAAATAGCTATATTTTATTTTACGCAAAGTCTGTAAAATTATTTATATAATTTGTTACTTTTATTAAAATGTTATACAATTTAAATATAGAGCTATATTAAAAGTAGAAGGAAGTTGTTAAAATGAATCAAGAAAAAATTAGTATGTTAGAACGTTATGGTGAAGATTATACAAAAAACAATTATATTACTGATCCATCAATTGCTCGTGATAAAGAAATAAAGGAAATGACTTTAACTTTACTTACACCAGAAAAAAGTGCTTTATTAGTTGGTAAACCAGGAGTAGGGAAAACAGCTTTAGTTGAAGGTCTTGGTTATAGAATACAAAAAGGATTAGTTCCTGATGCCATTAAAAATTGGCGTTTAGTAAAAATTAATATAACAGCTCTTCTTGGATCAACTGTTAGTGAAGGACAAGTTGAAAATAGAATGCAACTATTAATTGACGAGTTAAAAGAACAAACAAATGTAATTCTATTTATTGACGAAGTTCATCTACTAGTAAATAAAAATCAAGATAACAATTTGGATTTTGCAAATATGATAAAACCAGGACTAGATCGTGGAAGTATAAAAATGATTGGTGCAACAACAACAGAAGAGTATGAAACGTATATATTAAGAGATAGAGCTTTTTTAAGAAGATTTCAAAAAGTTGATATACCTGAATTAAATGAAGAAGACTGTTTAAAGGTTTTAATTGGAACATATCCTAAAATTGAAAATAAAACAGGAATTACTTTAGGATATTCTCCTTTTATAATCGAAAAAATATTTAGGTTTATTATTGATTTTACTAGTGAATATAAAAGAATATATGAAATTTCATCAAGATATCCAGATATTTGTTTAACAATTATTTCTAATGCATTCTCATATGCTTTATTTGACAACGAAAAAGAAGTACGGATAAAAAATATATACCATGCACTTATCAATGCTAAAAGTATATATGAAGATACTAAAATAAAAGAAATAAAAAAATTCGAAAAAGAATTTAAAGAAATAATTGAAGCAGAAGGGGTACAGTTAGTAAGTTTACAAAAAGAATAATGTAAACAACCCAATACCGATACAATAAATGGCAAATCTCCATAGTTTGCCGTTTTTAATTGTTTTAAAGAACCATTTAGCAGCAAAATATGTAGCAAAAACAGAAGCGATTAAACCAATTGTATAAGGTAGGAACACTTCGTTTAAATTTCCGCTACTTATAATATCACCAACACCTAAAATAAAAGAACCAGCACTAATTGGAAAAAACATCATAAAGACAAATTTGGCTGCAACACTTTGTTTGAATCCTCTAAATAAACAAGCAGTTATCGTTGAACCACTTCTAGATAAACCAGGAACAATAGCTACTGCTTGCATTAATCCTATTATTAATGCATCTAAATAAGTAATCTCTTTTTCTGTTTTTGTTCCTTTAAGATTTTTAATTAGAAGAAGAGCTGCTGCTGTAACTAAAAAAGCAATTCCTACTATTTTAATACTTTCTAATATTTTTTCTAATTCATCTTTAAATATTACTCCAACTATTGCTGCAGGAATTGTTGCAATAATTATTAACATACAATATTTAAAATCTTCTTGGGTTTCTTTTTTAACTTTTTCATTTTTAGTAAATAAGTATTTAAAAAACGAATTAATTAATTTAATAATATCTTTTCTAAAAATAATAAATAAACCAATTAATGAACCAAAATGAATCACAATTTCAAAATTCAAATCATTAAACATATTAGTATTAAATAAAGATCTAAATACCATTAAATGACCAGAAGATGAAATAGGAAGTATTTCAGTTATTCCTTGTAAAATTCCTAAAAAAATGTATTTTAAAATATTTGTCATGTTATCACCTACCTAATTATATAATAAAAAACAGAAATTAGAAATAAAATTAAATGTGATGTCTATTGATTAAATTTATTTTATTAGTACTAGGGCTACTTCTTACTAGTTTTAATCTATTTGTAATCTTACTATATTTTAATTTATTTACTGTTAATTATAGTGTTTTAGAGTTTGTAAAATTTCTTTTTACTAAAAACAGTATATATTTTTTATTAATAGGAATAATTTTAATAATATATACTATTGAAAGGTGGAATAAACTTTGAATTATTTTTATGATATAAAAGTTAACTTTGATGAAGAACAATTATATGAATTTTATGAATGGAAAAAAAAAGATAATATTGAAAGAATAAAAAAGATACCTCTAAATTTAGTATCTAGCAAAACAATGAAAGATTTTTTATCGTACAACATTGTAGTTGAAAAAAGTTTCCTAGAAAAAATTATAAATAAAACTGAGAACTATAATGGTGAAAAAATAAAATATGCATCGATATTTGCTGATTCAAAAACATCTTTAGTAGTAGAATTTAATGAGGAAGGTAAATCAATGTTTAAAAGCAAATTACTTTTAAATGATGACTTAAATATTATTGAAATAGTTCATAATTTAAATAAAACTATTTTAAAATATAGTATAGAAAAACAAAAAAAAGTCTTAAGAACTACTTTAAGACAAGAAACTGAAATAAAAAAAGTTTTAAATTTAGAAATAGATACTCTTTATGAAAAAAAAGATGTTTTAAAACTAAAATATTTATATTATGAATGGTTAAATGAAAAAAACAATGATATAGATAAAATTTATAAAATTTTAAAAGAAAAATTAAAAGAAGATTTAACTAAAAGAACATTCGAAATTTATGAAATAATAAAATTATCTTATAAGACAAGATAATTTTATTGTTTAATTAAAGTAATTAATTCCCATTGATTCTTTTACTTGATAAGTAGTTTTGATTGCAACTTCTCTAGCTTTTTTAGAACCTTTTTCAAGTAGTTTATATAGATAATCAATATCTTTTTCTAACTCTTCTCTTTTAGTTCTAATCGGCTCTAAGGTTTCTTGAAGAACATCGTTTAAGAATAATTTTATTTTAACATCACCTAATCCACCTTTTTGATAATGATTCTTTAATTCCTCTAAGTTTTTATATTCAGGTAAGTATTTTTTAAAGTGTTCATCAGTTGAAAAAACATCTAAATATAAAAATACTGTATTACCTTCAACTTTTCCTGGATCTTCAATTCTTATATGATTTGGGTCAGTATACATACTCATAACTTTTTGTTTGATAACTTCTTTACTATCTGCTAAATAAATAGCGTTGTTTAAAGATTTTCCCATTTTACTACTACCGTCAATACCTGGTAATCTTCTACATAATTTATTATCGGGAATTAATGCCTCTGGAGAAATTAGTGTTTCTCCATATATATTATTAAAAGATTTAACTATTTCTCGAGCTTGTTCAATCATTGGTAATTGATCCTCACCCACTGGGACAATATTTGCATTAAAAGCGGTGATATCTGCTGTTTGAGAAATTGGATAGGTTAAAAAACCAATTGGTATACTTTTATTAAAGCTTTTAGTTTTTAATTCTTCTTTAACAGTTGGATTTCTTTGTAATCTAGCTAATGTAACTAAATTAGAATAATAAAAAGTTAATTCTGTTAATTCAGGTATTTGAGATTGAATAAATATTGTTGATATATTCGGATCAAGACCACATGCCAGATAATCTAACATTACTTCTTGAATATTTTCTTTAACCTTTTCTGGATTATCAAAATTATCTGTTAATGCTTGAGCATCGGCAATCATGATAAATATATCATCATATAAACCGCTATTTTGTAATTCAACTCTGTTTTTTAATGAACCAACATAATGCCCTAAATGTAATTTACCTGTAGGACGATCTCCTGTTAATATTATTTTACTCATGTTATCACTTCCAATAAAAATAGTTTATCATAAAAAATGTATAAACGCGAAAAAAAACATCATACTAAAAGCAAGGATGATAATCATGAAAAAAATATTAATTATAATTAGTTTTTTATTGTTTTCTACGGCATGTAATTTAGGTGGAAATACACCAGAAGATGAAGTAAAAGCATATTTAGAAAGATATACTAAAAATGATGCTGGGATAATGGCACAACTTGATGAGTTTGTAGAACAAGAAGATTACAGTTTAGAAAATAAAGAGCTTTACAAAGATGTATTAGAAAAACAATACAAAGATTTAAAATATGAAATTACCGATGTAGAACAAGAAGATGATTCTGCTATAGTAACCGTAAATATAAATGTCTATGATTTAATGAAAGTTCAAAAAGAAGTAGAAGCATATTTCAATTCTAATCAAGATGAATTTTTGAAAGAAGATAATGAGTTAAACGAAGAAAAATATGCAGAGTATCAATTAAATAAAATGAAAACAAATACTGATACTAAAGATCATACTATTATATTTGTTGTTAACAAAGTAAAAAATGATTGGGTAGTAGAAAACTTAAATCCAAATGACTTAGAAAAGATTCATGGTATATATGAAGAAGAGAACGATTAGTAGTTCTCTTTTTTAATGTTCAACTTAAACTATTTCAGAAAAAACAACATTATCAACAATCATAAAAAAACTTTTCTATATATCACTTAGAATTAAATTCGCTACAAATCATTATAAAAGACGGAATAAATTAATAATTATTAACTGTTTATGTTAGAATTGAATTAATGAGGTGTAATTTATGATAGATACTTCTTTTGTGTTTGAACAAACAAAACGAAAACCAAAACCAAGTACTAGAGAATTTAAAGGAAGTAGTTTACTAGAATTAATAGATAATTTTGTAGTTGTCGATATTGAAACAACTGGATTTTCTCCTCAATACGATAAAATAATTGAAATATCGGCAATTAGATATAAAAATAATCAGTTTATTGCTAAATTTAGTGAATTGATAGAAATAGATACTAAATTACCGCCATTTATAACAGAATTTACTGGTATAACAGATAAAATGTTAGAAGGACAAAAAAATATTCAAACAGTTATAAAAGAATTTGACAATTTTTTAGAAGATAGTATTATACTGGCTCATAACGCAAATTTTGATGTGAATTTTTTATACGATAATTATATGAGATACTTAGAAAAGCCATTAAAAAACGATTTTTTAGATACTATGCGACTTGCAAAAAAGCTAATTAAAGACGTTGGTAGTTATAAATTAGGAGTTTTAGCAAATTATTTTGGTGTTGAATATATTGGAGCGCACAGAGCGTTAAGGGATGTAGAAATAACGTTTGAAATATATAATAAATTGAGAGAATACGCTAATAAATATTATGATATTAAAATGCAAGAAATAGAAAAAACATTAATTTTGGATAAGGATTTTAAAAATTCGAAAGTAGCAGTAAAAACATCTTTAAAACATATTGATTATAAAATTATAAAAAATATTTTAAATAGATTAAATTGCAAAACATATGACATATTTTATTCTTCAAGTGACTTTTTAATTGTGAATGATGCGACTTTTAAAAAGTATCTAAATAAAAAATTTAGTCAATACGATGAATATTTTAGTAATTGGTTAATCAGAGCTGATATGTTAGAAAAAGAAGGAAGATTAAAAGTGATTTCGGAAATTGACTTTTGTAAAAAGTTTGGCATACCAGTTGTAATTCGAGAAAATAAAGTAAGAAATTCTAAATTTTCGGCTAAAGATATTACACCAACTGTAGGAGAACTTGACGAAACACATCAGCTATTTGATAAAGTGTGTGTATTTACTGGAACATTAGATAAATTAGTTAGAAAAGATGCTATGCAAATAGTTGTGAACCTTGGTGGGGTTTGCGGGGATAATGTAACATCTAAAACAAATTATTTAATACTAGGAAATACAAATTATTATAAAACAATAAAAGATGGTAAAACTTCAAAACAAAAAAAAGCAGAAAATTTAAAATTAAAAGGACAAGACATAGAAATTATAACTGAAAATGATTTTTATGACATAATAAGGGATGAATAGCTAAGCTTTAGATATTATTTTTGCACTGATAGTTGTTCTAGCTTCTATCTCGTTACAAAAAACAATGTAATAATTGGAATATACTTACTAGAATAGACTTAAAACTTTATTTAATTAGAAAAACACAAGTGAAAAGAAATGCTATAAATTCTATTGAAAATGCATTTTCAATTTAGTGAGAATTATGTTTTTGAAGTTATAATAAAAAAAGGTGATGTAATATGTCTAAATATACAGAAATAATTAATGCTAAAAAAGCTACTGGTAAAGAGTTACATATTAATATAAAACTTGATTTGGTAAATCGGTACATACTTAATTCAGAAATATCAATGAATGATTTTAAAGAGCTTTTTGATTTAAAGGGTAGAGTTAACTTTAGTGATACAAAGCCTCAAAATTTAATATTATATTCAAAAGATAAAAAATACTATTGCCATAATTGCATTTTTGGACATGTTTTTAATGAGAATGGAATGGTTAGTATTTACGCTAATAGTATAGATTATATACTTGAGAATGGAGACGTAAAAAAGGAGAAAATCATTTCTAATAAAGTTGTTGTTGAATTAGAGGTGCCGTTGGATTTTAATAATATAAATTATGTTAGTGATTTTACGTTTGAATATAATACTGTTACAAAAGTAGAAATCAAAAAAACAATTAACAAAGAAAATAAAATAGTTAGTATTATAGTGACTAACAAAAGAAATATTAAAGCGAAAAAATTAATGAATATTGCTTTCGTTGTATATGAATTATTAATTATGTATTGTGGAACTGGTATGAAATTTATTAGCCGAAAATATATTAACAATAATAACGAAATATTATTTCATAGTAGTATAGTAAATAAATATTCGTGTGTTAATAAAAGTAGAATGCAATCAAAAATTATAATACAAGTTGATAAACATTCTATAAATTCACAAATAATAAAAAAATGGTTAGAGTTAAAAGATAAAACTTCATTGTTAATTGATATATATTTTTCTATAATTAACTCAGATATTTACAATGAAATTAAAATAAATATGCTTGTTCAATGTATTGAAGGTTTTTATAAAAGTTGTATAAATGATTCGCTAAAACTGTGGGAAATATTAGAAGAAGTATTTTTAAAAAATAAAAATACCGGTTTTATTTTGTCACGAACAGATAAAAGAAAAATAAAAGTGGAAAAAAGAATGGAATGTATATTTTTATATAAAGCAAAAAATCATAGAAACTACTTTTCCCATTTAAATAAGCATGAAAAGAAAAATTTATTCGAGAAGAAACAAATGAACTATGCATTTTGGAAAATTAATCTATGTTTTAGAACAATAATTATTGATTATATAGGATTAACTGTTGATAATAAATTAAAGACTCAGGTTATAGGTGAAATAGAACAATTTAAAAAGAAATTTAAGATAATATTATAAAATAAAAAACTAATTATTTGGAAAATATATTTGTAATCTCAAATTGTTATAATGTTACTTGTTTAAAAAAACAAAAGGATTGCCCAGTGCATTTATATTTTGCCTTTTAATAGTTGGTGTATATTATAAACTGAAACAATTTTATTTAAAGAGAATTTATGTTCTCTTTTTTAATATTCAACTCATAGAATTAATGAGTGATTGTTATGAAAAAAATATTATTATTAATTATTTTATTGTTTCCTATCTCAGTTTTTGCAATGAGTGCTGATTCGGCAATTGTGATGGATTTAGATTCTGGAAGAGTTTTGTATGGTAAAAACATTCATAAAGAAAAATTAATTGCTAGTACTACTAAAATAATGACTGCAGTTGTGGCATTAGAAAATGCTCGACTTAGTGATGAGGTAGAAGTGGGAACCGAAATATTAAAATCTTATGGATCAGGAATATATATTCAGGTTGGTGAAAAAATTACTTTAGAACATCTTTTGTATGGCTTAATGCTTAGAAGTGGTAATGATGCAGCTATGGCGATTGCAAATTATATAGGTGGAAGTATGGAAGGTTTTGTTAAGTTAATGAATGACAAAGCTTACTCGCTTGGTATGGAAAACACTATATTTTATAATTCCCATGGCTTAGAAGAAAGTAATGGTAAAGGAAATACTTCAACATCTTATGACATGGCTTTGTTGACTAAATATGCTGCATTAAATGAAAAGTATCAAAAAATTGTTTCTACTAAATCGATAACAGTTAAAACAAACTATAAGACCTATGTCTGGTCGAATAAAAATAAATTATTAAGACAGTATGAATATACAACTGGAGGGAAAACTGGTTTTACTGAAAAAGCTAGGAGAACATTAGTAACAACAGCTAAAAAAGATGATAAAAGTTTAGTAATTGTGACCTTAAATGATCCAAATGATTTTTCTAACCATAAAAAGTTATACGAGGAATACTTTAATAGATATAGTTTGGTTGAGGCTTTAGATAAAAACAATTTTAAAGTAACGGAAAAATATTATAAAAAAGATAAACTTTATATAAAAAATAATTATAAACTTTTATTAACAGAAAATGAAAAAGATAATTTGAATTTAGATATAAAGTTAAAAAGGCTTAAAAATGTAGATGATAATGAAAAAGTTGGGGTAGTAGAAGTTACATTAAATAATAAATTACTTCATCAAGAAAATATTTATTTAGCAAAGACTAAAGAGAAGGAAAAAGTATCTTTGTTTAAAAAAATAATAAACTGGTTTAAAAATAATTAAAATTTATTTTCATATAATTTAACATGGTAAATATTATATGGGGATTATTAATTTTAATTGGAATTGGTTTTGCTTTTAGTACTGGGAATGCTGAGTTGATAAATCAAGAAATTTTATTAAGTGCTAAGTCAGGTTTTAATTTGGTATTAGAAATATTACCTATTTTAGTTTTATGGATGGGTTTAATGAAGATAGCTGAAAAAAGTGGTCTACTTGTATTAATTGCTAACTTTTTATCAAAACCATTAAAGGTTTTATTTCCAAGTATCCCTAAAGGGAGTAAGGCTTTAGGATATATAGCATCTAATGTAGCAGTAAATATGATGGGACTGGGGAGTGCTGCTACTCCATTTGGTTTAAAAGCGATGGAAGAATTACAAAAATTAAATAATAATAAAAAGATAGCCAGTGATGCGATGGTTACATTTTTAATTCTTAATACTGGAGGAGTAACGATAATACCAACAACGGTCATTGCGATGAGAATGTTGCATGGAAGTGCTAATCCAACTGAAATAATAGGTACTTCTATCTTTGCAACTTTTTGTGCTGCTATTTCGGGTTTAATTGTCGATTATTTTATTAGAAAGAAGAATAAGAAATGAAATATATATCTATATTTGCTATTCCATTAATTGTACTTATAGTAATTGTTTATGGTTTTTATAAAAAGGTTGATATTTATGATACTTTTATCGAAGGTGCCAAAGATGGATTAACAGCAACTCTAACTATATTTCCCTATATGATTGCAATGGTATTTGCTACTAATTTATTTATTAAAAGTGGTGTGATTGAATATTCTCTTTCCTTTGCTAGAACTTTTTTTAATATTTTAAAGTTTCCGGTTGAAGTTATACCAATGGCTTTATTAAGACCGATATCTGGTTCGGCTACATTAGGGATTTTAAATAATATATATGATACTTTCGGACCTGATTCATACATAGGAAGACTTGCATCTACTATTCAAGGTTGTACTGATACAACTTTTTATGTAATTACTTTATATTTTGGGAGTATAAAGATATCTAAAATAAGACATTCATTAAAAGTAGGTTTGTTTGCTGACTTAGTTGGTATCGTTGCTAGTATTTTAATTGTTTCTATTGTGTTTTCTTGATATACTTATATATAGGTGATTGACTTGGAAAGAATACAAAAACTTATTGCAAAGTCTGGTATAGCATCAAGAAGAAAATCAGAAGAATTAATTAAAGAAGGTCGTGTTCGGTTAAATGGTATAGTTGTAACTGAACTCGGAACTAAAGCTAGTTATGAAGATAGTATTATTGTCGATGGAAAAAGATTGAGTTATCCTAAGTCTGAATATTATTTATTAAATAAACCTAGAAATATTATTAGTTCAACAAAAGATGATAAACAACGTAAAACAGTTGTTGATTTAATCGACACTAAATCACGTATTTATCCCATAGGACGGCTTGATTACGATACTACAGGTCTAATTATATTAACTAATGATGGTGAGTTATCAAATATATTAATGCATCCAAGCAATGAAGTACCAAAGACATACTTAGTTAAAATAAAGGGTATTATGCAAATGGATACTTATCACAAGTTGAAAAAAGGATTAAGTTTTGATGAAATTAGAATAAAACCTAAAAGATTAAAAATAAAAGAAACAGATACAAAGAAAAACACCTCGTTAATTGAGATAACTATTGTTGAAGGACAAAATCATATTATAAAAAGAATTTTTGAATATCTCGGGTTTGACGTTTTAAAATTAACAAGAGTAGGTTATGGATTTTTAAAATTAGAAAAAATGCAATCAGGTGAATACCGATATTTAAGTGATGATGAAGTTAAGAAATTATATACATATAAAAAGGAGTTAAAATGAGTAAGAAAAAAATAGTAATAACGATAATAGTATTAGTAGCAATATTGGGAGGATTTGTATTAGTAAGACCTTTATTTAATAAAGAAAAAAAAGAAGAAACAAAAGAAATAAAAATAGTAACTGATAATCAAGGTAATATTATTACAACTGCAGGAGCTAAAATTTCTGAGGATGAGTATAATCGTTTGTTAAGTTATTTTAAAGATTATGAAATAGACGAGATGAATGATCAAGGTGTTACAGCAGCTTGGGAAAATATTGATGAGAATTTTTATTGTTTAGTTGAAGACAATCTTTATACCAAAATGAAAAAGGGAATCTGTCAAGAAAGTGAAGAATATTATTATTGTTTACAACAAAAAGAAGATGAAACTTTTGACTATGTAAAAGCGATAAATGGTGTTTGTAATTAAGAATGTATATTTCTTGTTCAATTAAATAAACTATGTTATAATCAACTTGTCAACAAAAGTGGGAGAAACCCACTTTTATTAATGTAGAAGGTGTTTTATGGAAAAAAAATTAAAAATAATAAAAGAAAAATTAACTGAACCATTACAAGAGTTAAATATCATAATTGATAAAATTGAATTTAAAAAAGAAAGTAATTATAACTTT
Organism: uncultured Muribaculaceae bacterium; assembly: GCA_964443805.1. Lineage (GTDB taxonomy): Bacteria > Bacillota_I > Bacilli_A > RF39 > UBA660 > CAYUEQ01. The sequence continues at coordinate 7,690 of CAYUEQ010000016.1, read as the reverse complement.
CTAATTATCACTTTAGATAAAGTTAATGGTATTGATTTAGATACGATTGTTGAAGCTACTAAAATTATCAATCCAATGGTTGATAAAATTGATTTAGGTGATGAAGCATATATTTTAGATGTAATCAGTAAAGAAAAAGGTGTGAAATAATGAACAATAAAGAAATTATAAAATCTCTTGATGCGATTGCATTAGAGAAAAAAATAGATAAAGAAGTTATTTTTGAAGCTTTAGAACTCGCATTACAAAGCGCCTACAAGAAAAACTTTGATTCTAAAACCAATGTAAAAGTAAATATAAATAGAGATACAGGAGATATTAAAGTTTACTCATATTTAGTTGTAGTAGATAAGATTCTAGAGCCTAAAGAACCAGAATATGATGAAGAAGGTAATGTTATACCAACCGAAGAAGATGAAATTAATTATGATGCACAAATCTTATTAGAAGATGCTGTAAAAATAGTTTCAGATATCAAAATTGGTGAAACCATCGAAAAAGAAGTAACACCATCAGATTTTGGAAGAGTTGCAGCAGGAACTGCTAAACAAGTAATAATGCAAAAAATTAGAGAAGCCGAAAAATTAAGTGTTGTTGAAGAATTCAATGACAAACAAGATGAATTAATGTTAGGTCTTCTGGCAATGGAAGATGCTAGAAACTATTACGTTGACTTAGGGAGAACAAGAGGTATCTTACCAAGAACTGAATTAATTCCAGGTGAGGAATTGAAAATGGGGACTTCGGTTAAAGTATATATTACTAAAGTTGAAGCTGGACCTAAAGGACCTATAATTATGTTATCGAGAAAACATTATGGATTTGTAAAAAGATTATTTGAATTAGAAATACCAGAATTCTCAGATGGAACTATAGTTTTATACTCAGTTGCTAGAGAAGCAGGTGTTAGAAGTAAAGTAGCAGTTTATTCAACTAATAATAAAGTTGATGCTATCGGAGCATGTATTGGTGCTAAGGGTAGTAGAATTTCAAATATTCTAAAAGAATTAAATAATGAAAAAATAGATTTAATTCAATATGTTGAAGACCCTGCAGAATTTATAAAAAATGCTATGTCACCAGCTAAAGATGTAATTGTTAGTATAACTGATGAAGTAAAAAGAGAAGCATTAGTTATAGTTGATAATGATAATTTATCTATATCTATTGGAAAAAAAGGAACTAATATTAAATTAGCTAGTAGATTAACTAGATACAAACTTGAAATAAAAACAATGGATCAGATAAACGAAGAAGCAGGCAATAAATAAAATAAATTTTAAGGAGGCAAGAAGATGAAAAAAACAGTTTTAAGAATATGTGTCATTACAAGAGAAAAACTTCCTAAGAAGGAACTAATAAGGATAGTTAAAAACAAGGAAGGACAAGTTACTATTGATAGTACAGGAAAATTAAATGGTCGTGGTGCTTACCTTAAAAAAGATATTGAAGTAATAAAAAAAGCAAAACAAAATAAAGCTTTAGAAAAAGTATTAGATACAAAAATAGATGTTCAAATATATGATGAACTTATAGAAATAATTGGAGGTGAACAACTATGATGAGTGTTAAAGAATACGCAAAAGAATTAAACATTACAGTTGCAGAAATATTAACGAAGTGTGATGAACTAGGAATAAATATTACTAATGCAAATGATGAATTAAGTGAAGATGATATTATTATTTTAGATCATGCAATGTCTTTAATTAGTACTGATGAAGAGACAACTAACGAAGAAAAAGAAGTAATTGCATCAAAAATAGAAGAAATAATTGAAACTACTGATTTAGGGAAATTTGAAACTGATGAAGAAAGTCAACCTAAGAAAAACATTAAAAAGAAAGAAACGTTAAAAAAGGATAATTATAAAATCCAAAGAAAAGAAATGTATAAAAACAAAGAAAAATTACAAACAAATACCCAGATTGATGAAAATGTTGTTTTATATAAAGAAGGGATGATTCTTGCTGAATTTGCAGACGCTTTACAACAAAAGCCAACTGATGTAATTAAAAAATTAATGGAATTAGGAATAATATTAACGTTAAACCAATCAATTGATTTTGAAACAGCAGAGATTCTTGCTTTAGATTATAATAAAAAATTGAAAAAAGAAGAGACTTCTGATATTTCTAATTTTGAAGAATTTGAAATTATTGATGAAGAAAAAGATTTAGTAAAACGTCCTCCAGTAATAACAATAATGGGACATGTTGATCACGGAAAAACATCTTTATTAGATTATCTACGTTCTTCTAATGTAACATTAGGAGAAGCTGGTGGTATCACTCAACATATTGGTGCATACCAAATAGAACATAAGGGTGAGAAATTAACATTTATAGATACACCAGGACACTCTGCTTTTACTGAAATGAGAGCAAGAGGAGCGAGTGTTACTGATATTGTAATTATTATTGTAGCTGCTGATGATGGTGTAATGCCACAAACTAAAGAAGCTATAGACCATGCATTATCTGCAGAAGTACCAATAGTTGTTGCAATAAATAAAATCGATAAGCCTGATGCAAATATTGAAAGAATATTAACAGCTATGACAGAAGTAGGAATAACACCTGAGGAGTGGGGTGGAGACATTCCATTTGTTAAAATATCTGCAAAAACTGGAGAAGGTATTGATTCTTTACTAGAAACATTACTGGTAACAGCAGAAATGGGTACTTTAAAAGCTAATCCTTCCCGTTATGCTAGTGGATCAGTTATCGAATCTAAAATAGATAAAAAAGTCGGTGGAGTTGCATCACTTTTAATCCAAAGTGGGACACTACGAATTGGAGATCCTTTAGTTGTTGGAACATCTTATGCTAAAGTTAGAACAATGAAAAATGACTTAGGAGAAGAAATTGTAGAGGCTGGACCATCAACACCTGTTGAGATAACTGGATTAAATGGAAATCCATCAGCTGGAGATAAATTCATGGCTTTTGAAAGTGAAGCTCAAGCTAAAGAAGTTGCGATTAAAAGAAGTGAACAATCTAAAGTAATTAAATTAAATAAACAAGCAGTAAGCTTTGATGATTTATTTAATCAAATTCAAAAAGGATCTAAAGAAATTAATGTTGTTTTAAAAGCAGACGTAAGAGGTTCTGAAGAAGCAGTAAGAGTAGCTCTTGAAAAATTAGAGTTTGAAGATATTAAAATAAAAATAATTAGAAGTGGTATTGGAGCAATAACTGAAAGTGATATAGTATTAGCTAATGCTTCAAATGCTATTGTACTTGGATTTAATGTAGTACCATCAAACATAACTAAAGAAGTTGCTAGAGAGTATAATGTTGAGATAAGACTTTATACAGTTATTTATAAACTTGTTGAAGAAATGGAACTTGCTATAAAAGGTTTATTAGATCCAGAATATGAAGAAAAAATTACTGGTACTGCAGAAGTTCGTAAACTATATAAATTCTCTAAAGTTGGAATAATTGCAGGATCTCATGTAATTGAAGGTGTTGTTAAAAACAGTTCAAGTATCAGAATTATAAGAGATAATAAAGTTATCTACGATGGGAAAATATCGACAATTCAAAGAGAAAAAGATACAGTAAAAGAAGTTAAAAAAGGACTTGATTGTGGAATAACTGTTGAAAACTATAATGATATTAAAGAAAATGATTTAATTGAAGCATATGAAATGGTGGAGATAAAACATGAGTAATGTTAAACAAAAGAAAATTGCATCATCAATAACAAAATTATTAAGTGAAATAATAAAAGAAGAAGTAAAAGATGAAATATTAAAATCAATTACAATTACTGATGCAAAAGTTGCAGGTGATTTATCTAATGCTAAAGTATACTTCACTTCACTAATAGATATGGATCATGAAGAGTTAATGAGTGAAGTTAATAAAGGAGCAGTATTTTTAAGAGGACAACTAGCAAATAGAATTAACTTAAGACATACTCCAGAGCTAACTTTTGTTTATGATGAATCAATTGAGTACGGAAATAAAATAGAAGAGATATTAAGTGGAATTAAAAAAAGTGATAGTAACTAAGTGGTCAAACCACTTTTTTTTTGCTATAATGTCTTTACAATAGAGGAGATTTATGAAAGACGGCGTATTAATTTTAAACAAAGAAAAAGGTCCTACAAGTAGAGATTTAGTAAATATAGTAAGTAAGAAATTCAATATAAAGAAAGTAGGGCATACAGGAACTTTAGATCCACTTGCAACAGGTGTATTAGTTGTTTGTGTGGGAAAAGCTACTAAGTTAGTTGAAATGCTTACATCTATCGATAAAGAATATATAGCAACAATGAAGTTAGGATATGAAACTGATACTTTAGATGTCACTGGTAAAACAACAAAAGAATCAGAATTTAATGTTAATAAAGCTCAAATAGAAGCAACTTTATTATCTTTTGTTGGAAAAAGCTTACAAGAAGTTCCGCTATACTCGGCAGTTAAAGTAGATGGAAAAAAACTCTATGAATATGCTAGAAATAACGAAGAAGTAAAACCACCTAAAAAAGAAATAGAAATATATGAAATAAGTTTAATTGAGTACAGTGATGATGAAATAAAATTTAAAGTAATTGTATCAAAAGGTACATACATAAGAAGTTTAATTAGAGATATTGGTTATAAACTTGGAACTCATGCAACTATGAAAGATTTAGTTAGAACCAAACAAGGATATTTTGATATCATAGATAGTAATACAATAGAAGAAGTGAAAGATGATAAATATAATCTAATACCTATCGAAGAATTACTAAGAGGATATGAAACTATTAAAGCTAGTGATGATTTATTATTTAAAATTAAAAATGGTCAAATAATTGATAAAATATTTAAATATAAATATGCTGTATTTGTTAATAATCAAGAAAAAGTAATTGCTATTTATCAAGAATATGATAAAGATAATTCTAAAGCAAAGCCGTACAAAATGTTTTTATAACATTTTTTTATTTGTTATTAATATAATAAACTGGGAGGATAAATATGTTATTTGAAGAAATTAATTCTCAGAATGTATTTTTATTAACTGATGAAATATTAAAAGAACAACTTAGATTATATGCATTACCTGATGCTATTAAAGAAACTAATAACTTTAATATTTTATTAGTTATTAATGAAGAAAAAGAATATGCAAAACTATTAGTGTTGGCAGAAGGTTTATGTTTTGAATTAGAAAGAGTTGATACAAAATTTGAATATCTAAATAAAGATCAAATATCTGGATATATCGATAATGAAGAAGTATCATGTCCAGTATTACTAAATGTAGGATTTAATTATAATAAAGAAAAGAAAACTTACGATTACTTATTAACTTTGTATCATATTAATCAAGAGTACGATACTCATTATATCGATAGTTATGAATGTTTAATGGAAGATAATAAAAATGGTTATGAATGGCGTAAATTACTTTTAAGAGAAGTTAAGTTTAACAATTGTATAATTAAAACAAAATCTTATACTACAACCATTGAGCCTAAAGATGAATTTTTAAATAATGAAGAAATCTTAAAGTTAGTTTTAGAAAAAAATAATAAATTTAAAGGATTTACTAGTAAATAAGGAAATTACTTGCATATTTACCATTAATTATATATAATTAGGTTACAAGTTTTTTCTTGGTTTAGATTCTCTTCCTGATTCTCTACTAAGATTAAACGGTTTAATAATGAAAGGAAGGTAATAGTATGGCTTTAACGAAAGAAGAAAAAGCAACAATTGTTAAAGAGTTTGCAGGAGATAACAAAAACACAGGTAGTACTGAAGTTCAAATTGCAATTTTAACAAAAGAAATAAATCAATTAACAGAACACTTAAAAGAACATAAACATGATTATCATTCTAAACGTGGGTTATTGAAAAAAGTTGGTAAAAGACGTAGTTTATTAGATTATCTAAAAGAAAATGATGTTATATCATATCGTAATCTAATTGAAAAACTAAAATTAAGAAAGTAAGGCACTATATTTTTAGTGTCTTTTTTTAGAGTAGGAGAAATAATGAAAAAGAAAATATTTGAATTAGACTTTTTTGGTCGAAAATTAATTGTAGAAACTGGGGAAATGGCTAAACAAGCGGATGGATCAGTATTAGTTAGGTATGGAGATACAGTTATCTTATCAACAACAGTAGCATCAAAACGTGCTAATGTTTTAAGTGATTTTTTTCCATTAACAGTTTTATATCAGGAGAAACTATATTCTGTAGGTAAAATACCAGGCGGATTTATAAAAAGAGAAGCAAGACCGTCGGATGTTGCAAACTTAACAGCTAGAATGATAGATCGTCCATTAAGACCACTATTTCCAGCAGATTTTAAAAATGAAGTCCAAATTATTAATACAGTTTTATCAGTAGAACAGGATAACTCTCCAGAAGTAACTGCTTTATTTGGATCATCACTAGCAGTTGCAATAAGTAAAATTCCATTTGATGGGCCAGTTGCAGCAGTTAAAGTGGGTAGAGTAGATGGTAAATTTGTTATCAACCCAACTGTTTCCGAATGTGAAAAAAGTGATATTGATTTAATAGTTGCTGGTACAGATAAAGCTATAAATATGGTTGAAGCTAATTCTAAAGAAGTAACTGAAGATGATATGCTAGAGGCTTTAATGTTTGGTCATAAAGCTGTTAAAAAATTAATTAAATTCCAAAAAGAAATAATTAAAGAAATAGCAGTTCCTAAGATGGAATATGAAGCTTTAGAAATGTCAGATGAGTTAGTAAAAGAAATTGAAGAAATGGCTTATGACAAAATGAATGAAGCATTATTAGTTAAAGACAAGTTAAAAAAATATGATGCAATTAATGATTTAAAAGAAAGTGTTATTAATAAATATTCAGAAGATAATGATGAAATATTAAGAAGTGCACCTTTTGAAGAATTGATAAAAAAAGTTAAATTAATTTTAGAAGATATTGAATATAGATGTTTTAGAAATCTTATTGTCAAAGAAAAGAAACGTTTAGATGGACGTAAAATGGACGAAGTAAGACCGCTTTCAGGAAGTATAGATATCTTACCAAGAGCTCATGGGTCGTCTTTATTTACAAGAGGAGAAACACAAAGTTTATCAGTTACAACTCTTGGTGCTTTAAATGAACATCAAATTTTAGATGGCCTAGGATTAGAAGATGGGAAAAGATTTATGCTCCATTATAACTTTCCTCAATTCTCAGTAGGTGAAACAGGAAGATATGGTGCACCAGGAAGAAGAGAAATTGGTCATGGAGCATTAGGAGAAAAAGCTTTATTACAAGTAATGCCAGATGAAAATGAATTTCCATATACAATTAGAGTAGTTAGTGAAATTTTAGAATCTAACGGTTCTTCATCACAAGCATCAATCTGTGCAGGTTGTATGTCTTTAATGGCAGCAGGAGTACCGATTAAAGCTCCAGTAGCTGGTATTGCAATGGGTTTAATAGAAGATGGTAAAGACTATACAATTCTAACTGATATTGCAGGATTAGAAGATCACTTAGGAGATATGGATTTTAAAGTAGCTGGAACTAAAAAAGGTATCTGTGCATTACAAATGGATATTAAAATGGAATCAGGTGTTACTGAAAACATATTAAAAGAAGCTTTAGCACAAGCTAAAAAAGCAAGACTAGAGATTTTAAAAACAATGACAAAAATTATTGATAAACCAAGAAAAGAAGTATCTAAGTACGCACCTAAAACAGAA
>CAYUEQ010000015.1:0-19605 GCA_964443805.1 uncultured Muribaculaceae bacterium | reverse complement strand
AAAAAATGATTATGGTCAACTAGGAGATGGAACAACAGAAAACAAACCAACCCCAACTTTAATTATGAATGGTACAAAATTCAAAGAAGTATCCGGCGGAGGATTTCATAGTTTAGGTATAGATGAATCCGGTAATCTACATGCGTGGGGATACAATAATTATGGACAACTAGGAATTGAGCCTAATTGGTATACAAAAAAAATCACTAAATATTTCCCGTAATATTTATTGTGAATAAAAAATAAATATGTTAATATTATAATTATGAGGAGGAATGTGAAATGCCATATATAATTTTAGGAATATTAGTTATTATTGTGATTTATGTAGTTGCAACTCATAATAATTTAGTTAGTTTAAGAAATAAAGTAAAAAATGAGTGGAGTCAAATTGATATTCAGTTAAAAAGAAGATTTGATTTAATTCCTAATTTAGTAGAAACTGTAAAAGGTTATGCAAAACATGAAAAAGAAACTTTAGATAGTGTTATTAAAGCCAGAAATACATATGTATCTGCATCTTTACCAGAAGATCAGATGAAAGCTAATGGTGAGTTAACAAATGCTATATCAAAGCTATTTGCACTATCAGAAGCTTATCCAGATTTAAAAGCTAATACTAATTTTCAAGATTTGCAAGCTAATTTAAAAGAAACTGAAGATAAAATAACTTATGCAAGACAATTTTATAATGATTCAGTATTAAAATTAAACAATAAGATTGAAATGTTTCCATCTAACTTAGTTGCATTAATGTTTAAATTTGAAAAACAAACATTTTTTGAAGCAGCAGAAACAGAGAGAGAAAATGTTCAAGTTAAATTCTAACTTGAACATTTTTTATGATATAATTTAGATGGTGAAAATATGAAGATAGAAGAGATAATAAATAAGAAGAGTAATTATGAAATATTAAGCTATGATGAGTTATATTATGCTTTTGATGGTTATTTAAATAATGTTATAACTGATGAAGAAATGACTAAATTATTAAGAGCTATATGTGATTATGGTATGAATTATGAAGAAACTTATTATTTAACTGACATATTTATAAAAAGTGGAGAAGTACTTAATTTATCCGATATACCTGGAATTAAAGTAGATAAACATTCTACAGGTGGAGTGGGTGATAAAACTAGTTTGGTAATTGTTCCTTTAGTTGCAGCATGTTCTGTTTATATTCCTAAAATCAGTGGAAGAGGTTTAGGATTTACTGGTGGTACAGTAGATAAATTAGAATCTATCCCAGGCTTTAAAGTTGAATTAAGTAATTCTGAGTTTAAAGAGTGTTTACTAAAAAACCATGGTGTTTTTTGTACTCAAACAAGCAATATTGCACCACTAGATAAAGTAATTTATGCTCTAAGAGATGTAACTAATACTGTAGAATCTATTCCTTTAATTGCATCAAGTATTATGAGCAAAAAGATTGCTCTAGGTGCTGATAAAATACTAATTGATTTAAAATTAGGTAGTGGAGCACTTATAAAAACTGAAAGTGATGCCAATATTTTAGCTAAATATATGAAAAAAATAGGTGCATCATATCAAAAGGAAGTTGAAATAATTATAACTAATATGGATACTCCTCTAGGTAATAACGTTGGTAATGCATTAGAAGTTATTGAAGCAATAGAAGTACTAAAAGGAAAAGAAAATGATTTGTCTAAACTTTGTATTGAAATATCATCTAAATTAGTTATGATGGCTAAAAGTATATCTTATAATGATGCTTATAGGTTAGTAACCAAAAACTTAAAAAATAAAAATGCTTATAATAAATTTGTTGACATTGTTAAGTACCAAGGAGGAGATTTATCTTTATTAAAAGTATCAGAAAACATAGTTGAAATAAAGTCTAAAGAATCTGGTTTTATTGAAGCGATAGATGCTTTTAAAATAGGTAAGTTATCAGTTAAATTAGGTTCTGGAAGAATAAACAAAGACGAGAAAATTGATTATTCGGTAGGGATTGTTTTAAATAAAAAAGAAAAAGATGAAGTAAATGTTGGAGATGTACTTTGTTATTTGTATTTAAACAAAGATATTGATTATAGAGAAATTTATGATGCTTTTAAAATTCGTTGATAATGATTTAAAGTTCTTTTTAAAAAATAGTAGTTCATTGCAACTACAAATATTATATTTATTATCTCTGCAATAATAAGCCCATAAATACCTATTTTACATAGTGAAAACACAGTTAATGCACCTAGTTTGATAAATACTCCAATTGTAGTTATTTTCATCGTTGTTTTAGCTTTGTTTAACGCTTGTAATGAACTTATTAACGGCGCTTCGATATAAAATAACAAGAAGAAGGGTACTAAAACTCTAAAATATGTAGAACCACTATTGGTATTAAAAATAAACAAAGAAATTTTATCATAAAAAATAAACATAAAAATTGATAGAAATAGACTAACTAAAAAGGTGAATTTAATTGCTTGGATTATTCTTTTTTTTACCATTTTTATATTTCTTAAAGCCAAAAACTTCGATATTTCTGGAATTAGTGATGTTGATATTGCACTGACAAAAAATGATGGCATAAATAATAAAGACAGGGTATAGGCATTAAATATGCCATATTCTAAAATAACAAAGTCTTTTGAATATCCAATAAAAATTAGGATATTAGTTAAAATAATTGGTTCAAAGAAATAGCCGACATTTCCAATTAAACGAGATGATAATGCCGGGATGCTAGTTGAAAAAACATCTTTTACAGTACCTAAATCGGGTTTTATATCTTCTTTTTTAATTTTAAAATTTCTAGGTAAGAATACTAAAAAGACAATTATAGATACTATTTCAGAAATAATACTTAATAATATTAAACCAATAATACCTACTTCAACACTTATTTTTAATAGTCTAGGAATAAATATAATCACTAAGATTAAACGTGTAATTTGTTCAATAACATTAGATAGTGTATGAGGAAGCATGTTTTGTTTACCAAAAAAATAACCTCTTATTAAACTAGATAAAGATATAAACGGTAGTACTAAAGACATTGCAATAATAAAATTACTAACTCTAGGTTCATTTAGTAGATCATTTGCAATAGTAGGACTTAAATAGATTATAGCTATTATAATAATAGTGTTAATTATAATAATAGATGGTAGTATAGAAAAAAATATCTTCCGGCCCAGTCTTGTACCTTCTGCAACTAGTTTAGATATTGCTACCGGAAGACCTAGAGATGCTATTGCTACTAAAAGAGAATATGTTGGCATTACTAACATATATAATGAGATTCCTTCTTCTCCAATAATTCTTGTAAATATTATTCTAATAATAAATCCAAGCGTTTTAGTAAGCATTGCTCCAATAGCTAGTGTAAGAGTTGATTTAATAAATAAATTTTTTTTCATAGTGTTCCTCTTTTAAAATTACGGCATTTGTTATATAATAAATGTATGTAAAAACCAAAGGTGATATTATGAAAAAGGAGAATTTTAATACATTAACCGAACTATATATTAGAGTAGAGCCAGCATTAGATTGCAAAATTAATGAAATTAAAAGAACAGGTATAAATTATATTAATAAAGAAGATATTTGGAACTATTTAAAAATCAATGTTTGGAATTATAAAAACAATTTAACTTTAGAACAAATGGTTGATAATATATTAAATATTTCGATAGATAAAATTGATCATTATGTAAAAAAAGAAATGAAAAATTATAAGAGAGATGCTAATTTTGAAGACGATAGTAGTTTACTGTAGAAAGAGGATATTAAAATGCAACAAACAAAAGAAATTTCAAACTACGAAGAATTTATAATTAAAATAGAAGAATATATAAAAGATTATAAAGAAAAAGATATAATAGAAAAAGCATATCACTATGCTTTAAAACACCATCAAGGAATTAAAAGATTAACAGGTGAGGAGTATATTACTCATCCTTTAAATGTTGCTTATATATTAACGGATTATAAAGTAGACTATCAGACTTTAACTGCAGCATTATTACATGAAACAATCAATAATGGAACTGGTAGTATAGAAGAAATAGACAATATCTTTGGTTGTGATATAAGTGGTATTGTTAATACGGTTACAACTTTAAATAAATTAAAATTAACTGATGATACTGAAGGTTCATACATTCATATGCGTAAAATAATAGTTGGACTATCTGAAGATGTACGAGTATTATTAATTAAATTAGCTGACAGATTACATAATTTAAGAACAGCTAATGTTTTAAGTGATAAAAAACAAAAATATAAAGCATACGAAACATTAAATGTTTTTATACCAATTGCTCATCGCTTAGGTATAAATAAAATTAAAAGTGAGTTAGAAGATCACTGTTTAAGATATTTAAAACCAGATGTATATAATGATATTCTTGAAAAACTAGAAAAAACAAGAATAGAAATGAATAAATCACTGTTAGAAATGCAGAATCAAATTTCAGAATTATTAAATGACCATAATATTAAATTTGAAGTTTATGGACGAGTTAAAAGTATACATAGTATCTATACTAAACTTTCTACAGGACGTTCTTTTAATGATATTTATGACATTCTTGCATTAAGAGTACTAGTTGATGAAGAAAGTGATTGTTATTCAGTAATTGGATTATTACATTCTAAATTCAGGTTTATTCCTAAGAGATTTAAAGATTTTATTTCAATGGCTAAAGAAAATATGTATCAATCATTACATACAACGGTTTTTGGTGTGGATAATTTTCAGTATGAAATTCAAGTTCGTACTTATGAGATGCATGAGATTGCTGAAAGTGGAATAGCTTCTCACTGGTCTTATAAAGAAAAATCAAGAACTGGTTCTCAAACTATGATGGAACAAAGATTAGAGATGTTTAGAAACTTAATCGAATCTAATGAAAATGAAAGTAGTAATAAAAGCTTTGTTGAAACGATTAAAGAAGAGTTTTTAAATGATTCTATTTATGTCTTTACTCCTAAAGGAGATGTCGTTGAACTGCCACAAAAATCAACTCCAATCGACTTTGCATATCGAATTCATTCCGGTGTTGGAGAAACATGTGTTGGAGCATTAGTAAACGATAATATAGTTTCCCTATCACATGAACTTGAAGATGGAGATATTGTTAAAATTCAAACCAATAAAAATTCTACTCCAAATAATGATTGGCTGAATTTTGTTAAAACAACTCAAGCTAAAAATAAAATTAAAGCATATTTTTCTAAGAAACATCGTATTTTATATGAAGAAAAAGGTAAAGAATTAATCGATAAAGAACTAAAAAGAAGAAAATTATCGATAAATGAGACTCTAAGCGATGAAAATTTAAATAAAATAATAATGGATTTAAAATTAAAAGATATAGATGATTTATATTTAAGTGTAGGTTCTCTTCGTTATACACCATCTTATATTATTAATTTAATATCTGATGATAAGTCTAATGTTAAAGAAATATTAGTTGATAAGATAATGAAAAAACAAGAATCACTTAATTTAGATAATAGTGATGTCTTAGTTGAAGGTATAGATAGTGTTAAAGTTAATCTAGCTAAATGTTGTAAACCGATCATTGGAGATGATATTGTCGGATATATAACTAAAGGATCTGGTGTTTCAATCCATATTAAAGATTGTTCTAACTTAACCGATAAAGAAGAAAGATTAATTAATGTATCATGGAATAAAAATACAACAAATGAATATATAACTGATGTCATAATCGAAACAACCCGTGATGATAATCCTCTTTTAGATATTATCGCTGTAACAAGTCCTAAAAACATCAATATAGTTAAATTTTATATAATTAAAGATGGAATTTATAATAACTTAAGATTAAGTCTAAAAATTAAAAATAAAGAAGATTTAGACATTATAATGAAAGAAATTAAAAAGTTATCTTTTGTTAAAAATATAGAAAGAGTTTAAGATGAGAGTAATAGTTCAAAGATGTGATAATGCTAATGTTAAAATAAATAATCAAATATATAATGAAATTGATAAAGGTCTTGTATTATTAGTAGGATTTACTACTGATGATACTATTAAAGACATTGATTACTGTGTTAGAAAAGTAGTTAATTTAAGAATATTTAATGATGAAAACGAGATTATGAATAAAAGTATTTTAGATCAAGATGGAGAAATACTATCTATCAGTCAATTTACTTTATATGGTGATATTAAAAAAGGAAATCGACCATCATATATAAAAGCTTTAGAACCAAATATAGCAACTAACTTTTATGATATCTTTAATGAGAAATTAAATATGTTTGTAGAAACTAAAACTGGTATCTTTGGTGCGGATATGAAAGTTAATTTAATTAATGATGGACCTGTAACAATAATTATTGATTCAAAAGAGTAAATTATGATATTATTGATATGATAGAAAGAGGGTAATTATGAAAGTTCTTGTAATAGGACATGCTTCCTATGATATAAGTGTTCCTGTAGAATCATATCCAATTGAAAATACTAAACACAGATTTGAAAATGTAATAAAATGTGGAGGAGGTCCAGCTGCTAATGCTGCTCATTTATTAGGTAAATGGAACATTCCAACTCATTTTGCTGGAGTTGTAGGTAATGACACATTTGGTAAAAGTATAATCGAAGAAATGAAAAGTGTTAACATTAACACTGATTACTTAGAAACTAATTATGAAAACGATACAACACTTTCTTTTATCTTGATTAATCAAAGTAATGGTTCAAGAACTGTATTTAACTGTGCTAATCAATATATGAAATTAAAAAAGAAAGATTTTTCAATAGTTCCAGATATTATTTTAATTGATGGACACGACTATATGGCATCAAAGAAAGCTTTAGAAATGTTTCCAAATGCAATAAGTATTATAGATGCTGGAAGGGTAACTGATGAACTACTTCGACTATGTAAATTATGTAAGCATATAGTTTGTTCTAAAGGTTTTGCCGAAACAGTTACTAAAACAAAAATGGATTTTAATGATAATAGTACATTAGCAAAAGTCTATACTGATCTTAAATTAAGGTTTAATGGCGAAGTAGCAATTACATTAGAAGAAAAAGGTGTTTTATATGCTGTTGATAATCAAATAAAAGTATTGCCTGGAATTAAAGTAGAAACTGTTGATTCAACTGGAGCAGGTGATATATTTCATGGTGCATTTACTTATGGTATAGCTTCCAATTATTCATATGAAGATTCATTGAAAATAGCAAATGTTACTGCAGGATTATCGGTAACTAAAATAGGTGCAAAATTATCTATTCCAACTCTAACTGAATTTTTTGAATTTAGTAAATCATTAGGACTAGATTTCAAACCACAACCTAAAGAAGCGCCAGTACCAAATCCGTCTCAAGAAGAAAATAAACAACAGATAGCACAAACACCACCATTACAAACAGAGCAAAACAAACCACAAATACCTCCGGCACCAAACATACCGCCAGTTACACCTAATACTAATAAACAAAGCATCACAATTCCACCAATAAATACTAAAGAGTGAAATCTATATATCCAACTTTAGATATTCATGGAGAAACAGAAGCATCTATTGTTGCTCTAATTAATGAATTTATTAAAGATAATATAAAGTTAAAGAATAATTATGTAGAGATAATTCATGGAAAAGGTAGTGGAATTTTAAAAAATAAAACTCATGAATTGCTAAGAAGTAATAAATTAGTAATAAGTTATAAATTAGATAACTGGAATATAGGAATTACAAAAGTTGTTTTGGTAAATGAATTTAACCCCTTGACAAGGAGAAAATTATAGAGTAGAATAAAATTACGAAAAAAGTATACACAGATTTGACACAATTGTCGATATATGCTATAATATAATTATATTCAGGGAAAATATAAGGGGGTTATATTTATGAAAGGATATATTTTAGATTATTTTAATGAAAATGAATTTAACAAATTAGAAAGAGCTATTAAGAAATACAACATGTTAGCATTCAAAAAACTAAATTTTGATTACTATCCAGCACTAAGAAATGGAGACTTTCTAGGAGAAAAGATTTCACAAAACAAAAAACTTGGTACTGAAACTTACGAGTTAAAATTACCTAGTGATCATATGTTTAGTCAAGTACATGGTGATGTTAAATTAAAATATGTAGTTTATAATAAAGAAGGTATTGTTTATTTAGAAACAATATCACCAGAAAACATTTTATTAGAAGGTCATAAAGCTGAATTAAAGACTTATAAAGGAATTATGATATCTAATCAAAATGCAAACAAAGATAAATTTAAAATTGATTTAATAAATATGTTACAAAATAAGTAAGAAATTACTTATTTTTTATTAATTATAATAAAAAAACTGTAATTTATATAAAAACAGTTGCATAATTTATAATTTTATAGTAAGATTAAATAGGTTTCCAGTAAGAGGGCCTGTAGCTCAGCTGGTTAGAGCGCACGCCTGATAAGCGTGAGGTCGGAGGTTCAAGTCCCCCCAGGCCCACCATTTAATTTAAATGGCCCGTTGGTGAAGCGGTTTAACACACATGCCTTTCACGCATGCATTCATGGGTTCAAATCCCGTACGGGTCACCAATTGAAATCTAACTATTCTTTATAGAGTAGTTTTTTTATGTAAAATTTTAATGAATTACTTGATTTAGCAAATGAAGCTTATGAACCAATATTTTATTTTGAAAAAAGATTAGTAAACAAAAAAGAAGCTTGGTTTTCAATATTAAGAGATAAAATTTTATATAGATATGTTATCCATTCTTATCAAACTACAAAATAATCTTAAAGCATTTAAAACTTGACGAAAATCTATAATAGGTGTAATATATTAATATATTCTTACTTGAAAGAGTAACGCCTTTTAGTAAAAGTAAGACGCAAAATTGCGATACAAAAACAAGACCTAATAAAGTAAGGTGGCACCGCGGGGATTCTCGCTCTTACGTTTATTAGGTTTTTTATTTCAAAAGGAGGAATAATATGATTGTTAAACCAAAAGGAACTAGAGATATTTACGGTATAGAAGCTAAAAAGTGGCAGTATGTTAATGACTTGATAGATGCCTTGTGCGAAAAATATAATTATAATTATATTCGTACACCTATTTTTGAGGCAAGTGATGTATTTCACCGAACTGTAGGTAGTCAAACGGATATAGTATCTAAAGAAACATATGATTTTATTGATCGAGGAAATAGAAATATGACACTTCGACCAGAGGGAACAGCAGGTATTGTTAGAAGTTATATTGAAAATAAAATGTATGGGGATGCTATAAAACCGACGAAGGTTTATTATAATGGTACGATGTATCGTTATGATCGACCACAAGCAGGAAGATTTAGAGAATTTACTCAATTTGGGGTAGAGGTAATAGGCAGTGATGAGCCTTATATTGATGCAGAGGTAATTTCAATACCAGTTAATCTTTATAAAATACTAGGGTTAGAAAATATAGTAGTTAATATAAATTCATTAGGTGATGATGAATCAAGAAAAAAACATAATGATGCATTAGTTAATTATTTAACACCTCGTGTTAATGAACTATGTGAAGATTGCCAAACTAGATTTAAAAACAATCCCCTAAGAGTATTTGATTGTAAAATAGATGGTGAATCGGAAATTATTGATAATGCTCCAATGATTACTGATTATCTAAATGATGAGTCTAAAAAAAGATTTAAGAGTGTTCAAAACTATTTAGATGTAATGGACATTGAATATAAAGTTAATCCTAAAATAATAAGAGGATTAGATTATTATAATCATACTGTCTTTGAAGTAGAAGCTGCAGTTAAAGGCTTAGGGGCACAAAACGTCCTATGCGGAGGCGGCAGATATAATAATCTATCAGAGGCATTAGATGGTCCTAAAACACCAGGCATAGGCTTTGCAATGGGGCTTGATCGATTAATGTTAGTAATTGATGCAGAGGAAATAAACATTCCAGTTAAAGATAATGTCGATGTCTATGTAATGTATGTGAATGAAGATGAAAAACAATTTGCTATTTCACTTACTCAAGATTTAAGAGTAAATGGTTTTATTACTGAAATTGAAAATATGAATCGAAGCTTAAAAGCTCAGTTTAAACAAGCGGATCGATTTAAAGCAAGATATTTAATAATTCTAAATAGTGAAGATATTAAAAACGGATGTATAAATATTAAAGATAATATAACTAAAGAAGAAGAAAAAATTAGCTATAATGATGTAGTTAATTATATAGATATGAATATATAAGGAGAAAAAATGAAAAAATATAACAATGGAGAATTTAGAGAAAAAGATGTAAATCAAACATTTACTGTCCACGGATGGGTGAATAAAAGACGTGATATGGGTGGAGTAATATTTGTTGATTTAAGAGATAGAAGTGGGATAATCCAACTTGTATTTAATCGAGAATTTTTAAAAGATGATTTCAGTATTGCAGAGGAATTAAAAAATGAATATTGTATTAAAGTTACTGGAGAATTAAAGAAAAGAAATGAATCAGAAATTAATCCAAATATTAAAACTGGAACAATTGAATTAATTGCAAGTAATTTAGAGATATTAAGTGAAAGTGAAGCTTTACCTTTTAATATTTATGAAGATAAAGAAATAAATGAAGAGGTAAGTTTAAAATATAGATATTTAGATTTAAGAAGAGAAAAATTAAAAAATATATTTGTTACACGACATAAAATAACTAAGAGTATAAGAGATTATTTATCTAATGATGGTTTCTTAGAGATGGAAACACCTATTCTATGTAAATCAACTCCAGAAGGAGCAAGAGATTATATTGTTCCATCGAGAATTAATAAAGGAACTTTTTATGCATTACCACAAAGTCCACAAATATTTAAGCAATTATTAATGATTTCAGGGTTTGAAAAATATTTTCAAATAGCTAAATGTTTTAGAGACGAAGATCTTCGTGCTGATAGACAACCAGAATTTACTCAAATAGACATTGAAATGAGTTTTGTAGAAGAAGAAGATGTTAGAAATTTAGCAGAAGATTTAATTAAAAAGGTTATGAAAGATGTCAAAGGAATAGAAGTAGATAAATTTCCAGTTATGACTCATCAAGAAGCTATGGATAGATATGGTTCAGATAAACCTGATACGCGTTTTGATTTAGAATTACAAGATATTACTGAACTTTTAAGAGATTCAAAGATGAATGTCTTTGCTAATGCTATTAAAGATGGTGGAATAGCTAAATGCTTAATAGTTAAAAACAATACTTATGCTAGAAATGAAATTGATCGTTTAACTGAATTTGTTAAAATATATGGTGCTAAAGGACTAGCTTGGTTAAAATATGAAAACGATGAATTTAGTGGTGTAATAGCTAAAAACTTAGAAGTTGAAAAACAACAAGCTATTAAAGAACAATTTAATGTTGAAAACAATGATTTAGTTTTAATTTGTTCTGGAGTTCCTAAAGTTGTCTATGCAGCAATGGGAGCATTAAGATTAAAGATTGCTAATGATTTTAAATTAATCGATAAAAACAAATTTAACTTTTTATGGGTAATCGACTTCCCAATGTTTGAATACTCAGAAAAAGATTCTAGATGGAAATCAACTCATCATCCATTTACTAAACCTCAAAATATGAATGATTTAGACAATCCAGAGAAATGTCTTTCTCATGCATATGACATGGTTTTAAACGGTTATGAACTAGGAGGAGGATCTCTTCGTATCTATAACTCAGAAGACCAAAAAAGAGTGTTTAAAGCTCTAAATATATCTGATAAAGAAGTAAAAGAAAGATTTGGATTCTTTGTTGATGCATTTAAATATGGAACACCTCCTCATGGTGGTATAGCATTTGGTTTAGATCGCTTAACAATGTTACTTACTGGAACTGATAATATCAAAGATGTTATTACATTCCCTAAAACTCAAAGTGCAGCTGATTTAATGAGTGAAGCACCAGATATAGTAAACGAAGAACAATTAAAAGAATTAGGAATACAGGTGATAAGTGAAGATGAATAATTTTACAAAAGAGACAGTTAAAGAATATGCTGAAAACATATTAATTGATCTTACTGATGAAGAAATAAGTAGTGTAATTGAAGAATTTAATGAACTTACTAAACAAATGGATAAGATAAGTAAAATACCTAATATAAGTGATGTAGAACCACTTACTCATCCTTTTGATTTATATGAAACAACATTAAGAGATGATATTGCAAGTGATGGCGAAGATATTGAAGATATCTTAAAAAATGCTGATCGAGTTGAGGGACGAGAAATAGAAGTTCCAAAGGTGGTGGGATAATGATAAAAGATACTATAAAAAAAGCTCATAATTCACAAGAAAAATTAAATGCCTTTGTAACAATAATAGATGATGCTAAACAAGAAATTAATAATGAAGAAAGTCTTTTAAATAAGCAATTAATAGCCGTTAAAGATAACTTTTCAACTAAAGATATCTTATCTACGGGCTCATCTAATGCCTTAAAAGACTACATACCGTTTTGGGATGCAACAGTGATTAAAAAAATAAAAGAATCTGGTGGTATCATCATTGGTAAAACAACTATGGATGAACTAGGAATGGGAGGAACTGGAAAAACAGCTCATACTGGTCATGTAAGAAATCCATGGGATACAACTAAGATGACAGCTGGTTCTTCATCTGGTTCTGCAGCAGCAGTTGCAGCAGGGATTGTTCCATTTGCAATTGGTTCTGATACAGGAGATTCAGTTAGAAAACCTGCTGCATTTTGTGGAATTGTAGGTTTTAAACCAACTTATGGTTTAATTTCTAGATATGGTTTATTTCCTTTTGCATCATCTTTAGATCACGTTGGAACATTTGCAAGAAATGTATCCGATGTTGCAATACTAACTGATGCAATTAAAGGTAAAGATGAAAATGACATGACATCTTTGGATTCAAAAGATATAAACTTAATAGAATCTTTAGATAAAGATGTAAAGAACAAAAAGTTATTTTATATAAAAGAAATATGTGAGTTAGAAAATTATAATAATCCTAGTGAAGATTTAAAACAAACATTAAGTATTTTTAAAGAAACAATAAAAAAGTGTGAAGATTTAGGAATGATAGTTGAAGAGGTAAGTTTTGATAAAGATTTACTAGAAGCTATATTCCCATCATATCAATGTATATCTGTTGCAGAAGCAACTAGCAACTCTTCTAACTTAACCGGAATTATCTTTGGTCCTAGAGGTAATGGTTCTGAGATAAATGAAATAATGAAAGATTATCGAACTAAAAACTTATCATCTTTTATTAAAAGAAGATTTGTAATAGGTTCTTATATCCTTCAAGCTGACAACCAAGACAAATACTTTCTAAACGCTTTACGTGTAAGAAGATTAATAGTCAATAAAATGAATGATTTATTTACTACTTATGATGGATTAATCCTACCGTGTAGTGAGGGTGGAGCAAAAGACAATGAAGAAATAGAATCAACTAATAAAGATCTTTTTATATTAGAAAATAATATGATTATTGGTAACTTTGGTGGATTCCCATCAATTACTATTCCAAATGGTTTTATTAATGATTTACCAATTGGAGTCAATATAACAGGTAAGATAAAAGACGATGCTAATATCTTAAATATTGCTAATAAATTAGAAAGTACTATGAATTATAAAGATCAAATAGCAAAGGGGTGGGATTAATGGAATTATATCCAACAATAGGATTAGAAATGCATTGTGAGATTAAAACAAATTCTAAAAACTTTTCTAGTGCAAAAAATGAATATAATGACACACCTAATAATAATATAAAACCAGTTGATATGGCATTTCCTGGCTCTCTTCCGGTAGTAAATAAAGAAGCAGTTAGAAAATCAATTATCATGGCATTATGTTTAAATTGTAAAGTACCAGAAGTGTTGGTCTTTGACCGTAAAAACTATTATTATCCAGATCTACCTAAAGGCTATCAAATAACTCAAAATCAATCACCAATTGGTGTTGATGGTAGTTTAACAATTGAAGTTGATGGTAATGAAGAAGAAGTATTAATTCATGACATCCATTTAGAAGAAGATACTGCATCACTAGACCATTTCTTTGATCATTCATTAATAGATTATAATAGAGCAGGAGTTCCATTGCTAGAATGTGTTACAGAGCCTTGTATCCATTCACCTGAGGCAGCTGTTGCTTTCTTAGAGACAATGAGAAACATTTATAAATATACTGATGTATCTGATGCAGATACTAAAAAAGGGCAAATTAGATGTGATGTTAACGTTTCACTTGCGCCAAAGGATTCAAAGGAATTAGGTACTAAAGTAGAGGTAAAAAACATCAATTCATTTAGTGCAGTGTATGATGCTATAAAATTTGAAATTAAAAGACAAAAAGAATTAATTGAAACTGGGAAAAAAGATGAAATTAACCAAGAAACAAGAAGATGGGATGATGAAACTCAATCAACTATTTCAATGAGAAGTAAAGCAGATGCAGTTGATTATAAATACTTCATTGATCCAAATATACCTAGGATAAAATTAGAAGATAAATGGATAGAAGAAATTAAATCACAAATACCTGAATTACCACTAGAAAGAAAGAAAAGATATATTAGTGAATATAATTTATCTGAGTATGATGCAGGCGTTATTACCAAAGAAAAAGATCTAGCAGATTATTTTGAAGAATGCTTAGAGCTTAAGATTGATCCAAAAACGGCAATTAATTGGATTACTGTTCAAGTATTAGGATACTTAAGTAAAAATGCTATTGAAATGGATGAGTTTTATTTAACTCCTAAAATGTTAAAAGATATTATCGACAAGCAAGATAAAGGAGATATATCTTCAAAACAAGCTAAAGAAGTATTCTTTAAAGCATTAGATGAGAAAAAAGAACCTTCAGTTTATTTAAATAAAGAAGGAATGACCCAACTAAGTGATGAAGATGAATTAACTAATATTATTACAACTATCTTAGATAATAATCAAAAACAAGTTGAAGAATATAAAAGTGGAAAAGATAATTTATTTGATTACTTTGTTGGACAAGTAATGAAAGAAACAAGAGGGAAAGCAAACCCAATTATTACAAAAAAAATATTGAAAACTAATTTAGATAAATAAGTTGACTATTAAACATTATATGTTAGAATAATAGCATTCTTAAGGGGGATATTATGAAATTATATTATCAGAATGAAAGAGAATTCAGATTATTACTAAATTCGATTGATTGTGTCTTAAACATCGAAGAAGCATTTACTTATTCAGTAATTGACTTAATAAAAAATCAAATAGAAAACTTTGATCAATCTGAATTAGGAAGAATTATGGCACTTATTGATGAGGCATCAACAAATAATACAAATTGTTATAAAACAAATGAAGATTGTTGGGTTAAATTATATTCTTTATTACAACAAGAATATTGTGAAATAGTTCGAAAAGAAAGTATATTTGATGTTGAGGAAGACTATTTCTTAATGCTTCGTCTAAACTTGGTTTATGCACTATATGTTGATAACTTTGAGATGGATGAAATATTAATCGAAATAATGAAAAATATAAATTATTTTTCTGAAGATCAAGTACTAGATATTATAGATATATTATATAGTGCTAAATCCGATTCAGATGTATATCAAGATTATGCTATATTATGGGACAATATAATTACTGCTTTTGAAAAAAAATCTGATGAATTTGGTCAAGATTATACATATAGAAAAAACAATTAATTTAAAACACATTATTAAATGTGTTTTTTTGTGATATTTTTTTCTATAATTTTAAAATTATGATATACTATTTATAGAATAAAGAGGTGTCTTTTATGTTTGGGAAAATTAAATACATTAGTAATAATATAGCTAATATAGAAAATATATCAAATGAAGAGAATAGAACTTCAGATTTAATGAATTTACATGTTATATTTGAAGAAAATAATCAGAAAATAGTAGGAGAGATTGAAGAAATTGATCCAGAAGTTATCAAAGTAAAATTCTTAGGGGAATTTGTTAATGATAGATATATTCCTGGAGTTCTTAGAAAACCTTTAATGTCTTCTAAATTAAGATTAATTAATACTAACGAATTAACCGAGATAATTGGTACTGATAACCCTAGTACATTATTACTAGGAAGTAGCCCAATTTATAATAAATTTCCTATTTGTGTAAATATTAATCAATTCTTTTCTAATCACTTAGCTATTTTTGGAAATACTGGTAGTGGTAAGAGTTGTGGTGTTGCTAGAATAATTCAAAATATATTCTTAAATAAAGATATGTTTTCTTATAATGCTAATTTATTTATTTTTGATGCTTATGGTGAATATAGATATGCTTTTAGTAAGATAAATGAAATAAATCAATATTATAATTATAAATTTATTACTACAAATCCTACTGAAGAAGGGGATTCATTATTAAAAATCCCACTTCATCTACTTAATTTAGAAGATTTGGCATTATTATTACAAGTAACTGAACATGGTCAATTACCAATAGTAGAGCGAACTTTAAAATTAACTAAAATATTTGCTCAAGATGATGTAAATGCTAATCGTTTAAAAAATCATTTAATAGCTAAAGCATTACTAGCAATATTATTTTCTAATCAAACTACCGCAAGTAAGAAAAATGAAGTCTTTAGAGTTATCGAAGCATGTTCAACACCTGAATTTAACTTTAATGCTGATATTCAAGGATTAGGTTATACAAGAAAGTTTAGTGAATGTTTTGAAATAGATTCAAATGGTAACTTTGGCGAAAGTGTATTGATAAATGATTATATTTTAAGTCATCTAAATGAAGAATTAGAATTAATAGAAGAACCGAAAAAAGCATTCTATCAATTAACTGACTTTCAAAAAGCGTTAGAATTCACTTTAATTTCAGAAGGTTTCCAACATAATACAAATCTTTACGATGATGCAATAATATTAAAGGTACGTCTTTCTTCTATATTAAATAGCAAAGTTAAAAGATACTTTGAATTTGATAAATATATAACTACTGAAGAATATATTAATTTATTAGTTGCTAAAGATAATAAAAAAGCTCAGATTATAAATATTAATATCGAAGATCTTGATGATGTATTTGCTAAAGTAATAGTTAAGATATTTGCACGTTTATTTTTTGAATTTTCTAAAAACAGACAACAAAGAGCATCAATACCATTTCATTTAATCCTAGAGGAAGCTCATCGTTATGTTCAAAAAGATGCTGATACTTATTTATTAGGTTATAACATCTTTGATCGAATTGCTAAAGAGGGGAGAAAGTATGGAGTTATCTTAGATATTATCAGTCAAAGACCAGTAGAATTATCCGATACAGTTATTTCTCAAATGTCTAACTTCTTAATCTTCAAAATGACCCATCCTCGTGATTTAGAATATATTAAAAAAATGTTACCTAATATATCTGCAGATGTTATAGAAAAACAAAAATCATTACAACCAGGAACTTGCGTTGCTTTTGGATCGGCATTTAAAATACCGATGATTATAAAATTTGAGTTACCTAACCCAATGCCATATAGTACCAATTGTGATATTTTAAATATATGGAATGCAAACAAAGGTGTTTCAAATTAGTGTATATTATCATATTTTTTTAAAAAATTTATGTATAATAATTTAATTATATGATATAATATAAGTGTCTAAAGAGAATGGTTTGCTAATATAAAACCGACTAAAGTGATATTTGGGAGTTTAATTGAGTTGTGGTGTTGAATACTGATTTATTTCAGGCTCCTAAAGCAACTCATGTAACACCCACCTGTTGTAGAGCGGGTTTTTATCACTGGCAGGCCTTCCTTTAGACGTTTTTTTATGAAAAAAAGTAGCATTGCTACTTTTTATTTACTAAGAATTTAATTAATGTTTTAGGATCTTCATTATCAATTATTATTTTATAAATTAAATCAATTATTGGCATTTTTACATTCCTAGTTTTAATTAATTCATAAATAGATTTTAATGTGTAATAGCCTTCGACGGTATTATTTTTTAAATACTCTTCTATTTCTTCTTTTTCTTTGGCTTTTGCTACTACAATCCCAAAAGAATAGTTTCTGCTTTTAATAGATGAGCAGGTTAGGATTAAGTCTCCAACACCTGCAAAAGAAAGAATTGTTTGTTTTTTTCCGCCTAAGTTATAAATTAATTCTTTAATATCATGCATTGATTCATTAATTAAAAAAGCTTGAGTACTTTCTGAATAACCTAATCCATGAATAATACCTGCAGCTATTGCAATAACGTTTTTAATACTACCACAGATTTCAGTACCGATTATATCTTCAGTTTCTCTTAATTTAAAAGTATCATTACAGATAGCTTTTTTTATTGCACTTATTGTTGTTTTGTTATCACTAGCAATTGATAAACCAATCGGTTCATTATTAATGATATCAATTGCAAAACTAGGACCAGAAATAACTGCTAATCTTTTAGTTTCAATACTATCTAATACTATATCGTGTAAGAATTTACATGTATCTTGTTCTATTCCTTTACTAGCAATACAAATATGAGTTTCATTATCATAATAGGGAGTTATATAATTAACTATATCATCGACATATTTAGCTGCAACTACAATAAACATTATATCTGCGTTTTCACAGACTTTTTCTATTGATGTAGTATAAGTTATGTCATTTCGTAATTTCAACTCAGGGATAGCCTTTAAAGTGCTTGTAGTCATTAATTCCTTAACTGTTTCTTTGTTTTCTGACCACATAGTAATTTTATTATCTTTATTTTTACTTAACGCAGTACAAAGTGCTAAACCATAAGCACCAGTACCAATAATACTTATATTCATTTTTTCATCTCCTTATTAATTTTCAATAAATTTTCTTCATACCTATTATTTTTAGGCTGATAATATTCTTTGTTTTTAATATTATCAGGTAAATATTGTTGTTCTACCCAATATTTAGGGTAAGCATGAGGATATTTATATTCAGAACTAGAAGTTTTAATGTGATTCGGAACATTACCACTAGAACCTAATCTAATATCCGTTAGAGCTTTATCTAAAGCTGTGTGTGCACTATTACTTTTAGGAGATAGTGCCATTTCTATCACAACTACTGATAATGGAATCCGCGCCTCAGGAAGTCCAACTAATTCTGCAGCATTAACTGCAGCCATTACTTTAGGACCAATACCAGGATTAGCAAGCCCAATATCTTCATATGCTATAACTGTCATTCTACGATAAATACTATCTAAATCTCCAACTTCAATTAAACGCGCTAGATAATGTAATGCAGCATCTACATCGCTTCCTCTAATTGATTTTTGAAATGCTGATAAGACATCATAATGGCCATCTTCATTTTTGTCGTGAAAGAAGGCTGGTTTGTTATTAATATTTTTAATAACATCAATTGTTATATGTTGATCTTTAGTAGAATGATAAGCTATTTCTAATAAGTTTAGAGCACTTCTAAAGTCTCCACTAGCTAAAACAGATATATATTCTAATGTTTTTTTATCTATTTTTATATTTTCTAAATCTTTAACTGCTAATTTTAATCCTTTTACTATATCTTCTTTAGATAATGAATAAACCTCGAAAATTTGAACTCTACTTCTAATTGCAGGATTTATTTTATGAT
>CAYUEQ010000014.1:0-21858 GCA_964443805.1 uncultured Muribaculaceae bacterium | reverse complement strand
AAATTGTTTTTTTTCTTCTTCATATACTTAATTAGGTGGTTTAAATGCGCTTATCAGAATTACAAACAAAAGATGTTATTAGTACAAAAGATGGAAAAATATATGGAAAAATAATTGATGCGGAAATTAATATTTATGAAGGAAAAATAAATTATTTAGTAGTAGAGCCGAAGAGATTGGTCCGTAGTTTTGTTCAAACTGGGAAAGAAAGCTTAATTTCATTTGAACAAATTAGCAAAATAGGTGAAGATGTCATTCTTGTAGATTGTTAATCACTTTGATATAATTACTTTCAGTAGGTGAAAAAATTGAATCAGAAAATATATATATACTCAATTATTTTAGTAGCATTAGATCAAATTTGTAAAATAGTTGTTGAAACAATATTAGAATTAAACAGTAGTATTGAAGTAATTAAAAATTTATTTTATATAACATATACAACAAACTATGGGGCTGCTTGGGGTATAATGCAAAACAAAGTTTGGTTTTTTATTTTTATAGCACTCATCGCTTTAATGTTTTTTTATAATTTAAGTTATAATTTCAAACTGAATAAAAGAAATACGATTGCTTTTTCATTAGTGATTGGTGGATTAATTGGTAATTTAATCGATCGAGTATTTTTGGGATATGTCCGTGATTTTATTCATGTTTATTTAGGTACTTATAGTTTTCCAATCTTTAATATTGCTGATATTGGTGTAGTTTGTGGAACCATACTCTTAATAATAGCTATTGTAAAAGGAGAGGATAAAAAAGATGATATTAAAGATAGAAACTGACAGTGAACTTAGAATAGATAAATATTTAAGTGAACATACTTCTAAAAGTAGAAATTTAATAATTAAAATGATTGAAGATGGACTAATCTTAGTTAATAGTAAAAAAACAAAACCTAGTTATAAATTAAAAGAAAATGATGTTGTCGAAGTTAAAGAAATAAAAGAGGCAACATTTGCTCCTCAAAATATACCATTAGATATTTATTATGAAGATGATCATATTATTATTATTAATAAACAAACTGGATTAGTGGTTCACCCAGGAAGTGGTAATAATGACAATACATTAGTAAATGCACTTTTATATCATACTGATACTTTAAGTGATGTTAATGGGCAAGTACGTCGAGGAATAGTCCATCGTTTAGATAAAGACACTAGTGGACTAATGATAGTTGCTAAAACTAATAAAGCGCATGAAATATTAGTAGACAACTTTAAAAACAATAAAATTAAAAGAGAATATACCGCGCTACTAACAGGTGTATTTGCACATAATACTGCTGAAATAAATGCTCCTATTGGTAGAGATACAAAAAACCGAAAAAAATTTATAGTAACATCAATTAATTCTAAAAAAGCTATCACAAAATTGAAAGTTATTACAAGATATCAAAATTTTACCTTAGCTAAACTTTCTTTAGAAACGGGAAGAACTCATCAAATAAGAGTACACATGAATTATGTAGGTCATCCAATTTATAATGATCCAATTTATACAAGTAAAAAGAGTGATAAATTTGGTCAATATCTTCATTCGTCTAAAATAGAATTTAATCATCCTATTACCCAAAATCCGATGAGCTTTTCTTCGCCTTTACCTACAGTTATTCAATCATTTATTGATGATTTGAAAGTACAATAAAAATTGAAATAGAAATACTAAAACACTTAATAAAATGCTTGGTAGTATTAAAAACTGCTCACGTGCTAAGTGTTTTTTTACTTGGAGATAAAATAATATATTAAATACTACTACACCAAATAATAAAATAATGAAGAATAATTTATCATATAATAGTGGATAACTGACATAAGTAGATTGTAATAATAAATATAAACCAATATATGCGAACAAAAAATGTTGATCCACTTTATTTTCTTTAATTATCATATAAAATGCATATACTAATAATGAGTATATTATTGTCGAGATAATAAAAAAAGATTGAATTGAATTAAAGAAAGTAGGGATGAAAATTACATCGCTTGGGAAACTAATAAAATGAAGTAACCATGGGATTAATAATAAAATATATATCAATATTTTCACTTAACACCTCTTTTCAATATATATGAATTATGGTATACTATTATTACTTTTAAGGAGGAAATATGGGGACTATTTTAATAAATAAAAAAGATGAAATTGTCATGAAATTAGTCCATTATTTTATAACTGAAAAGAACTATACACCGATAGTTGTTGGTGGCGTTAAAGATGAAATTTGGTTAGAAAGTAATGATGGACCTTATAGAATTATTAGAATTAATTCTAAATATATTCATAATAATGAACAATTTGATTTTGATGTCTTTAAAACTGAAAATATTATGAATCAAATAAAGAAAAAAACATTTTCGTTTTCTGTTAATACTTTAAATATACTTTTAGATACTAATGAAAATGTTAAAATAAAAGATATGAAAAATATATCTACTATCAAAGTTGATTCAATTAATGATTTAAACAATGAAAAAGAATTAATAACGAACTTTCCTGATATTAAAAATAAATTGAAAAATAAAATTAATGATATAGATTTTGTGATTAAAGTAACAAAAGAAATTAATGAAAAAACTGAAAAAGAGAATAAAAAGTATGAAAAAACTTTTAGTCCCAAAAAAATAGTTATAACACCTGCTATAATTGCTATAAATATTTTTATTTTTCTTGCTATGTATATATTTGGCAATGGCAGCACTGATATTAATACTCTAATTGCTTTTGGAGCAAATTTTGGACCACTTGTTAAAAATGGAGAATTATTTAGACTTGTTACAGCAGCATTTTTACATATTGGTGTTATTCATTTAGCTGTTAATATGTATTCGTTACACCTAATTGGAAATCAAATAGAAAATTATTTTGGTAAAACAAAATATTTAATTATATATTTAGGTAGTGCAATAGTTGGTAGTTTATTATCAGTTGTCTTAACAGACTCTGTTTCAGCTGGAGCTAGTGGAGCGATATTTGGATTGTTAGGTAGTTTATTATATTTTGGTTACCATTATCGTCTATACCTAGGGTCAGTATTAAAAGATAGAATTATACCGATTATAATATTTAATTTAGTACTTGGATTTATGATAAGCGGAATAGACAATGCTGCTCATATAGGTGGGCTTATTGGAGGAATACTTTTATCAATGGCAGTAGGTGTTGAAGGAAAAACATCAAAAAGTGAAAGAATAAATGGTTGGATTACATTTATCTTACTACTTTGTTTTCTTTTATATTTAGTTTTTATGTAAAATAGAAAGAAGGAATTATGAAAAAAAATATAAAACAGATTATAATTACATTAATCTTTATAGGAGTATATTATTATTTATTTCTACCTCCTCTTAATTTATCATCACCATTTTTTTGGTTAAGTTTACTGTTTGTAGTAATATTTTACTTAATGGTAAGTGGGATAGGTAGTTTATCTGAACTCGGAAGTGTTGATAAACAAGGAAATTTTATTAGAAATAATAGTTATGTTCCTGATAAACAAATTTTTATTATTTTAAAAATTTCTGGATTAATTGCATTGATATTAATTTTAATTAATATTATATATTCACCATTATTAAATACAAAAGCATATGCAACTAGAATAACAGTGGAGGAAGATGCAAACTTTATTGAAGATGTAAAACCAGTTGATTTTGATAAACTAGCTTTACTTGATAAAGATTCATCACGTAAACTTGGTGATCGAGTTATGGGACAATTACCAGAATTAGTATCGCAGTTTGATGTTTCTAGTCTTTATACTCAAATTAGTCATGGCGGTAATATTGAACGTGTTACACCACTAGAATATGCAGATATATTTAAATATTTTTCTAATCGTAAAGATGGAATTACGGGATATATTAAAGTAGATTCTGTAACAGGTGAATCTACATTACAAAGAACCAAAAAAGGTCTTAAATATATGCGGAGTGCTTATTTTAATGATAATTTAGAAAGAAAATTAAGATTTAATTATCCAACAGCAATATTTGGTAAAATTACTTTTGAAGTTGATGATGATAATAACCCATATTGGATAGTACCAGTATTAAAATATAAAGGAATTGGACTTATGAAAAGTATTAGTCATGTTATTATCTTCAATCCAATTGATGGAACAAGTAACAAATATGATGTAAAAGATACTCCAGAGTGGGTAGATCATGCTTTTGATGCCCAGCTAATAGTTGATCAAATTAATGACTGGGGTCAATATAAAAACGGATTCTTTAATTCGATATTTGGTCAAAAAGGTGTTGTAAAAACAACTGATGGATACAATTATTTAGTTGTGGATGGGGATGTTTACATGACAACTGGAATAACATCTGCAGTTAGAGATGAGTCAAATGTCGGATTTATATTAAGTAATTTAAGAACTAAAGAAACTAAGTATTATGAAGTTCCAGGTGCAGAAGAATATTCAGCAATGGCATCTGCTCAAGGACAAGTCCAACAAATGAATTACAATGCAACATTTCCAATATTAATTAATTTAAATAATCGACCGACTTATTTAATCTCTTTAAAAGATAAAGCGGGATTAGTTAAAATGTATGCCTTTGTCGATTTAGAAGATTATCAAAAAGTTGTTGTTACTGAATCGTCTAAAGGGATTGTACATGCTTCTAAAATGTTTTTAGGGAACTCTATCGATGAAACTAAAGACCAAGAAGAAAATATTGTTCAAATAAAATTTATTAATCCAATAGTTCATGATGGAACAACTACCTTTTATATTACAGATACAGAAAACAATCAATATAAAGTAAATATAAAAACAAATGAAAACATTTTACCATTTTTAAAACAAAAAGATAAAATTAAAATTAGTTACATAAAGAATGGTTTAAATGAAATAATAAAGCTAGAAAGACCTTAATCTTTCTTTTTTTATACAAAAAAAACGTTTTTAAACGTTTTATATTTTTCGGTATAACCCAATTGCTTTTCCAAGTATTTCAACATTATGAAGTAAAATTGGTTCCATGGAATCGTTTTCTGGTTGTAATCTAATATGATCTTTTTCTTTATAGAAAGTTTTTAAGGTAACCTCGTTATCTTCAGTTAATGCAACTACTATTTCTCCATTACGAGCATTTTTTTGTTTTTGAACTATTATGATATCACCGTCATAAATACCAGCATTAATCATTGATTCTCCATCCACCTCAAGGGTAAAGATTGTTTCTCTAGCAGGTATTAACGATGCTGGTAGATCAAAGAAATTATCCGGCATTTCAATGGCTTCGATTGGATTACCAGCAGTTACTTTTCCTAGTAGGGGAACTTTAACTAAATTAGAATCTTCAGTCATAAATTCATTTTCACCAAGTATTTCAATAGTTCTAAATTTATGATTTGTTTTTCTTATTTTTCCAGCTTCTTCTAATTTTTTTAGATGAGCGTGGACAGTTGCTGGTGAACTTAAACCAAGACCATCACCAATTTCTCTAATTGCTGGTGGGTAGCCATTGTTGACTATAAATTTTTTTATATATTGTAAAACTTCTTTTTGTTTCTTAGTAATTTTCTTATCCATATATATATCACCAATTTAATACTAGCATTTAGAATGTAAAAAGTCAAACATTTGTTCAAAAATCCCTTGACACGAACATCTGTTCGAGATACAATTTGACCAAGGAGTGATTAAAATGATAAATAAAATTATAAGTTATAGAGGAGTATTGATTTTTTATGCTCTAATAATCATTTCAATCTTAAGTCTTAATGCTAGGTTAGAAGCTCTAAATAGAATGGAATTAAGTAAAGAAATTGCAATTAATCAAAGCATTGTAGATTAAAATCTTTACTAAATTTTTCTTAATTGTTATAATGACTTTAGTTTGTTAAGAGGTGATTCAGTTGAAAAAAAGATTACTATTAATTTATGCATCATATGGAACTGGGCATAAAGCAGTTGCACATTCTATTGAAAATTATTTTGTTGACAGTGATGAAAATTATGAAATTCTAACAGTGGATTTAATTCAAGATTCATCTCCTATATTTGGGACTATTAGTAAAAAAGTAATGGAAAAAATTATTATTAATAAGAATCCGATCTTTTGGGAATTGATGTACCGAGCTTTTGATCATAAGCTAAGTACTGTTGGAAGTAATATATTATTTTCAAAGTTATATGATAATAAAAAAATAAAAAAATTAATAAGTGATTTTGATCCAGATGTTACAATCTCTACCCATTATTTTGGTAGTACATTAATAAGTTCATATAATAAAAAGAAAATTATTAACACTAAGTTAATAACAATTGTTACCGACTATAAAGCTCATCAATTATGGCTTAAAAATCATAAAGATGAAAATGCAATAATTGTTAATAGTGAAGAAGAGAAAAAACTTTTAATTAAAAAAAATATTAAAAGTAAAAAGATTTATACTTTTGGGATACCGATATATGGAGAAAGATTTAAAGTTAGTAAGACTAAAGAACAGATATTAAATAAATTCAATTTTGATTCTAAATTACCGTTTATATTATTTATAGGTGGTGGAGGTTATGAAAGTTCAGCTTCTTTTCCTTATTTTAAAAAGATACTTAAACTAAATTTGAGAGCTAATGTTTTATATGTCTGTGGTGCTAGTTCTAAATTGAAATTAAAAGCGGATGAATTAATGTCCACTTATAATACACCTAATGTTCATGTAACAGGATTTGTAAACAATATGGGTGAATTACTGTCTTGTGCTGATTTTGTAATTACAAAGCCAGGCGGAGCTATTATAAGCGAATGTTTATATTTTCAAAAGCCAATGTTATTAATAAATAAAACAGGAGGGCAGGAAACTGATAATTATCGTTATTTAGTTAATAAAAAAATTGGAATCAGAGCAAATAATATAAAAGAATTTCAAAAAAAATTAATTACTTTATTAAATAATCCTAAGGTATTAAAAAATTTAAATAAAAATATGCAGAAATTTGAAAGAAAAGATGCAATAGAAAAAATCTATAATTTAACTGAACAAATTATACACGAAAATGAATAACTTGCTTTTTGCTGGTTGTTTTTTTATAATTAATATAAGATTAGAGGGATAAATTATGAATGAAAATACAAATAGAGTTATTAATTCAATAAGAATGTTGGGAATAGACATGATTAATCATGCTAAAAGTGGACATCCAGGAATAGTTCTTGGGGCTGCTCCAATTATCTATACTTTGTATGCCAATCATATGAATATAAACATTAATAATGATTCATGGATGAATAGAGATCGTTTTATAATGTCGGCAGGGCATGGATCGGCACTTTTATATGCAACTTTATATATGGCTGGATATAATATTTCTGTGGATGATTTAAAGAATTTTAGACAAGAAGGTTCTATAACACCAGGACATCCAGAAGTTGATATTACACCAGGAGTTGATATGTCAACTGGACCACTCGGACAAGGACTTTCATCAGCTGTAGGAATTGCTCTAGGTGAGAGGTACCTACGTAATTTAATTAATAAGGAATTTAAAAATCATAAACTAATTGATTACTATACATATGTTTTATGTGGTGATGGTGACTTGATGGAAGGCGTTGCAACAGAAGCAGCATCATTTGCAGGAACTCAAAAGCTCGATAAGCTTATTGTTTTATATGATTCAAATGATGTATGTTTAGATAGTAAAACTGATAAAACATTTACAGAAAATACGATGAATAAATATAAAGCGATGGGATGGCAAACTATCTATGTGAAAAACGGTGAAAATATAAATGCAATAAGTAGAGCAATTGATAAAGCAAAAGCAGATACCAAAAGACCAACTATTATAGAAATTAAAACTATAATCGGCAAAGGAAGCATCTTAGAAGGGCAGAATGCTGTACATGGGAAACCTTTAGAAGAAACTGATATTAATTCTATCAAAACAAAACTTGGTTACCGTGAAGCACCTTTTTCAGTCTCAAAAAAAGCTGTAAAATTCTTTAGAACTAAAATAAGTAAAAGGTCTTCAATTAAATACAATCAATGGGCAGCAGAATATAATAAATTTAAAAAGTCAGATAATAAAACAATACAATCGTTATTTAATTATTTTGAAACAGGTAATTTAAATGTTACTTTTGATTTAGAAAACTTTAAATTAACAAATGACTATAAAGAAGAACTAAGAGAAACAAATTCTAAAATAATGAATATTATCAGTACTAAAACAGATTTATTTATAGGAGGTTCAGCTGATCTTTCTTCATCATGTAAGACTAATCTATTAAATAGTGATGAGTTATCATTTACAAATCCAAGTGGTAAAAACATCTATTTTGGTGTTAGAGAACATGCTATGGGAGCAATATTAAATGGACTTGCACTTAGTGGATTAAATGTTTTTGGAAGTACATTTTTAACCTTCAGTGATTACATAAAACCAGCAATCAGAATGAGTGCTTTAATGGACTTACCAGTAACTTATATCTTTACTCATGATTCTATTGCTATTGGAGAAGATGGTCCAACTCATCAGCCTATTGAACAATTAGGTATGTTAAGACTAATACCTAATTTAACTGTCTATCGACCAGCAGATATATATGAAGTAATAGGTAGTTGGAAAAAAATTTTAAATCATCAAAAACCAGCTAGCTTAGTAATAAATAAAAATGTTATGACAATAGTTCCTGGAACTAATTCTGTTGATGTAAGTAAAGGAGCTTATATAGTTAGAAAAGAAAAAGAAAATATTGATGGAATAATAATTGCAACAGGTAGTGAAGTTAAAACTGCAGTAGTAGCAGCTGAGGAATTATTTACTAAAGGACTAGACATCAGAGTAGTAAGTATGCCATCAGTTGAATTATTCTTAGAACAGGGAAGAAGTTATTATGAAGAGTTATTCCCAGTTGGAATTAAAATTATTGCTCTAGAAGCATCTAATGATAATATCTGGAATAGATTTGTTTATGATCATAGTTTTATCATCTCGGTTAATGACTATGGCATTAGTGCTAAAAAAGACGATGTCTTAAAACATATGAACTTTAATTATGAAAAGATAAGAAATAAAATAGAAAAACTTCTTCGTTAATCCGACAAAATAAATCTAGATAAATTGATAAAATGTAGATGGTGATTTTATGAGAACTTTCTACATTTTTAAAATAAATAAAGAATTTAAAAGTTTGACTAAAGAAAGTCCATATAATTTATTTAAAAGTTTAGAACAAATTTATTATATTAATCGAAAAGATTTTCAAACAGCTTTTAAGTTGTATGAAACTATTGCACTTCCTTTTAATAAATTGCAAACTAATATTGAATTATTTAATAACTTTCGTAATAATGATTTTTATACTAAAGTAAATAGTATTCATTTAATTAACAATTATTTTACTGATGAACGCTCTAAATTAATTGTTAAAAATTCCCATTTAACTTTAAATACAACTTCAGCATCTTCAAGTTTTTTAAAAAAACTAGCATCTCCTAATCTTTTTATCTGTGATTTTAAAAATAAAGATTACTTTTGGTTAGATCAACTATTTTAAAACTTGTAATCAAACATTATTTTTAGTACAATTAAAGAGAAATGGAGTGATATTAATGTTAATGGACATATTATATATTGTAATAGGTTTAGTAGTAGGAGCAATAATAGGATTTTTAGTAGCAAGAGCTGTAATGAAAAACTATTTTAAAAAGAATCCACCAATTGATGAAAAAATGATTGAAATGCTTATGAGTGGCATGGGAAGAAAACCATCTAAAAAACAAGTCAATCAAATGATGAAACAAATAAAACAAAGTATGTAAAAAACGAACCTCGAGTTCGTTTTTATTTAGCTATTTCTTCTAATTTAGAAGTATTTAATAAAGTAATATTATTTCTTTTTAATTTAACTATTTTATCATTTTCAAAATGTTTTAACATTCTACTAATTACTTCTCTAGCACTTCCAAGTTCATTAGCAATTTTTTCATGAGTAATAGTTATATTTTCTTTTTGCTGTTCTAATAAATAAGTAGCTAATCTTTTATCTAGAGAATGAAAAACAAATTGTTCTAAAATCCACATTATATCTGAAAATCTTGATGATAGAATATCTGTTACATAATTATTAATAGTTGGATATTTATTTAAAATATTAGTATATTGATCTGTATTTATTAAAAGCATTTCTATATCTTCTTCGCATTCTAAATTAATATCAAAAGTTATATCTTTCATTACACAAGCAGCTGAAAATAAACATATATCCCATTTATATAGTTTATATAATGTTATTTGTTTTCCAGTATCTGATTCTAAGAAGGCTCTTAAGGTACCTTTGTTTATAATAATTAAACCAAGACATGCTTTAGAATCATGGTAAATTATATCTCCTTTATTATATTTAACTCTTTTAACAGATTTTTTTAAAATATTTTTTTCTTCTTCACTTAATTTCGACCATATTTTAAAACTGTTTTGTAGTATTTCTTCGACATTCATAATTTCACCTATTTATATTATATCAGAATTTATTTGTAACTTAGTCACAAATGTTTTAATTTGTTTGTCGTATAATATAAATATATTTGAAGGAGGATTTACAATGGAAGAAAAAGAATATTATCAGATGCCATTAATAGGTGATAAAGCACCAGCTTTTAAAGCAGTAACTACACAAGGGGATATAAGTTTCCCGGAAGACTATAAAGGGAAGTGGGTTATATTATTCTCACACCCAGCAGATTTTACACCAGTATGTACGACAGAATTTATGGCTTTTGCTACAATGGCCGATGAGTTTAAAGAACTTAATACTGAACTAATAGGATTATCAGTTGATTCTCTATATGCGCATATTGCATGGCTTAGAAAAATTCAAGATATTGAATATAAAGGAATGAAAAATGTTGAAGTTAAATTTCCGTTAATTGAAGATATAAAAATGGATGTTGCTAACAAATATGGAATGATTCAACCAGGACAATCAAATACGCAAGCGGTAAGAGCTGTATTTATTATCGATCCTGAATCAGTGATAAGAACTATACTTTATTATCCACTATCAACAGGTAGAAACATGGATGAAATTAAAAGAATCATCTTGGCATTACAAAAAGCAGACAAAGATGGTGTTGCAACACCAGCAGATTGGAGACCAGGTGATGATGTTATCGTACCAACAGCAGGTTCATGTGGAGTTGCTAAAGAAAGAATGGATGATAAATCAGGAGATATTTATTGTATAGATTGGTTTATGTGTCTGAAAAAAGATAAAGAATAATTATTAAACTATTGATTTTTTCAATAGTTTTTTATTTAATAAAATATTCTTGCCATAAAAACTTAGGTATGTTATTCTATTTATATAATAAAAAGGTAGGTGATATGATGGAATTCCTAAAAACTTTAATGGAAAGTCAATATTTTACACTAGGAATTTTCGGAATAGTAGCAGTACTAGCAATCATATTTTTAATATTACTTCTTGTAGGTAATAAAAAAGAGAGGGTTATTAACAAAGCAGAAATAAATGATGAAGTTACAATTGAACCTGTTGAATCAGTAGTCAGTGCTCCAGAAGGAATGGTTAACTTAAATCAAAATGTAGAAAACACAATAGAGCCAATAAAAGAATTCACCCCTGAAGAATTCAAACCAGAACAAAATAACAACCAAAGTTATGATATGTTTACTTCAGCACAGAATATTGAAACCAATACCCCAGTAGAGCAAAACGTGGAACCGAATGTTATTGAACCAGTATTTAATACTGATCCAACACCAATTATAAATGAACCAATAGTTGCTCAACCAGCTTTTGAATCAGGTAATGATGTTTTAGATGCTCATCCAGAAGAAAATTTTGAGCCAGATGTTCAAATGAATCAGGAACCTGTTGCTCCGGTATTTGCACCAAAACAAGATGAAATACCTGTAGAAATAGTTTCTCCAGAACCATCTTTAGATTTACCGAAATTAAATGGCGATGTCGAAGTGAAACAAGAAGTTACTGTTGAAAATGAAATACCAATGCCAACAGCAGAAGCACCTAGACCATTTGATATTGAAAATATAGATTTATAATGAGCATTTGCTCATTTTTTTTGTAAACTTTTATATTAATGTTAATAGTTAATTTGTCGTTTCTTTACATGTTTATTTAAAGTTTTTAAAAAAATATGATATACTTTTACCGGTGATATGATGGCAACGAATTATGATGAATCTTCAATAAAAATACTCGAGGGACTGGATGCAGTAAGAAAAAGACCAGGGATGTATATAGGAAGTACAGACAAAAGAGGACTACATCATCTAGCATGGGAAATAATAGATAATGCCATTGATGAAGTAATAAACGGTTATGGAAATTATATTAAAATAGTATTAAATACTGACAATAGTATAACGATTAGTGATTCTGGAAGAGGTGTGCCAGTTGGAAAACATACTAGTGGAAAAAGTACTCCAGAAGTTGTTTATACTGTGCTTCATGCAGGTGGTAAATTTTCATCTGATGGATATAAAGTTTCAGGTGGATTGCATGGTGTAGGAGCTAGTGTAGTTACGGCATTGTCTAAAAAAATGGATGTTACTATTTATAAAGATGGTGGAATATATAATATTCGCTTTATTAACGGCGGGGCGGTAGAAAGTCCTTTAAAGAAAATTGGAGAAACTAAAAAATCAGGTACGACTGTAACTTTTTTACCTGATCCAGAGATATTTAAAAATATTACTTTTTCATACACAACAATTTGTGAGAGGATGCAAGAAAGTGCATTTTTAATTGATGGTTTAACTGTTGAATTAATTGATGAAGAAACTAAAAGAGAAGTAAAATATTATTATGATAATGGATTAGTTAATTTTATCGACCATATTAATAAAGAGAAAAAAGAATTACATAAAGTATTAAATTTTAGTGGAAATAGAAACAACATTGATATAGAAGTAGCACTACAATATACAGAAACTTATAATGAAAATATTTTATCTTTTGTAAATAATGTTAAAACAAGTGATGGGGGAACTCATGAAGTAGGTTTTAAAACAGGTATTACAAAAGCTTTTAATGATTATGTAAAAAGTAATAATTTAATTAAAGGTAATGGTACTTTTGATGGTAGTGATATTAGAGAAGGATTAACAGCAATAGTTAATTTAAAAATACCAGAAAAAATTCTTCAGTTTGAAGGACAAACAAAAAGTAAATTAGGAACTCCAGAAGCACGTAGTGCAGTAGAAAATGTTACATACGATAATATCATGTTCTTCTTAGAAGAAAATAAAGAAATAGCAACAACAATTATTGAAAAAGCTAATAAATCTAAAATGGCAAGAGATGCAGCAAGAAAAGCAAGAGAAGCTGCACGCCATGGTAAAAATAAAAAAGGAATAGAAAAAAACTTATCTGCTAAATTAGCACC
This sequence comes from uncultured Muribaculaceae bacterium, assembly GCA_964443805.1. Taxonomy (GTDB): domain Bacteria; phylum Bacillota_I; class Bacilli_A; order RF39; family UBA660; genus CAYUEQ01. The sequence goes on along the minus strand of CAYUEQ010000014.1, from coordinate 8,457 downwards.
CGCTGTATCTAAAAATGCTAAGAAAAATGAATTATTCTTAGTAGAGGGTAATTCAGCAGGAGGTTCTGCTAAAAAAGCTCGTGATTCAAAATTTCAAGCAATCTTACCTTTAAGAGGTAAAGTTTTAAATACTGAAAGATCTTCTTTAGAAGATGCTTTAAAAAATGAAGAAATTAATACAATGATTCATGCAATTGGAGCTGGTTTTGGTAATGAGTTTGATGTTAGTGATTCTAATTATGACAAAGTTATAATTATGACCGACGCCGATACTGATGGAGCTCATATTCAAGTATTACTTTTAACTTTCTTTTATCGTTATATGAGAGGATTAATCGATGCTGGTAAATTATATATAGCAAATGCTCCTCTATATAGTGTTAAAACAAGAGATAGAAAAGTTCATTATTTATATTCTACAGAAGAATTAAAAGACTTTCTATCAGATAAAAAAGGTTACACAGTAGAACGAAATAAAGGTTTAGGAGAAATGAATGCTGATGAATTAAAATTAACGACAATGGATCCAAAAACTAGAGTATTAACAAGAGCGACAATAAATGATGTAACAATAGCTGAAAAAAGAGTTTCTGTTTTAATGGGGGACTCTGTTGAACCAAGAAAAGAATGGATAAATGAAAATGTTGACTTTTCATTAGAAGATGACTTTAAAATATAGGAGGTATAAATTGTGAGTGAGATAATAGATAAAATACAAGATTTTGCTATTGAAGAATTAATGGGTGATGCTTTTGCAGAGTATGCTAAATATATAATTCAAGATAGAGCAATACCAGATGTTAGAGATGGCTTAAAACCTGTTCAAAGAAGAATTTTATATGCAATGTATAAAAACAATAATACTTATGATAAACCTTATTCAAAGTCAGCTCAAACTGTTGGAGAAGTTATTGGTAAGTACCATCCACATGGTGATACAAGTGTTTATGATGCTTTAACTAGGATGAGTCAAGAGTGGAAGCAAAGACACTTACTTATTGATTTTAAAGGTAACAATGGGTCAATAGATGGGGATCAAGCAGCTGCTTATCGTTATACCGAAGCGCGTATATCTCGTCTTTCTAATGAATTATTAAAAGATTTAGATAAAGATACAGTTATTATGGCTCCAACATTTGATGATAAAAGATTAGAACCAACCGTTCTACCTAGTAGATATCCAAATTTATTAGTAAATGGAGCAACGGGAATATCAGCAGGATATGCAACAAATATTCCGCCGCATAACTTAGGTGAAGTAATTGATGCAACTATTAAAAGAATTGATAATCCTAATTGTCGCTTAGATACAATAATGGAAATTGTTAAAGGACCAGACTTTCCAACAGGTGGAACAGTATATGGGAAATCAGGCGTTAGAGATGCTTTTGAAACCGGAAGAGGAAAAGTAGTAGTAAGAAGTACATATGAAATAATTAAAAAGAAAGGCAAAAGTACTGTATTAATTACTGAGATACCTTTTGATGTAAATAAATCAACATTAGTAACTAAGATGACAGATATTATGTTGGATAAAAAAATAGAAGGTATTGCTGCGGTAAGTGATTTAAGTGATATTGATGGTTTAAAAATTGAAGTAGAACTTAAAAAAGGAGTAGATACTAATTTCATTGTTAACTACTTATTAAAAAATACAGATTTACAAGCAACATATAATTATAATATGGTAACTATAGTAAATAGAAGACCTAAATTACTAGGTATTCTTGGCATTTTAGATGCCTATATAGAACATCAAAAAGATGTTGTTACAAGAAGAACTAAATATGATCTAGCTGCTAAAGAAAAAGAATTTCATATATTAGAAGGTTTAGTTAAAGCATTAGATATAATTGATGAAATTATAAAAGTAATTAGATCTAGTAAAAATAAATCAGATTCAAAGAAAAATTTAATTAATCAATTTGATTTTACTGAAATTCAAGCAGAGGCTATAGTAACACTTCAATTATATAAATTAAGTAATACTGATATTGAAGAAGTTAAAATGCGCATTGAACAATTAACAAAAGAAATAAAAGTCTTAAATAGTATATTAGAGTCAGAAGAAGTTTTATTAAAAGTTATAAAACATGAACTTAGAACAATAAAAAAAGAATTCGCATTACCAAGAAAAACTCAACTTGAAGAACATATAGAAGATATAAAAATAGATGTTATGAAGACTATTCCAAAAGAAAATGTAATTGTGGTAGTTACTAATGAAGGTTATATAAAAAGAGTAAGTACTAAATCATATGCTGCTAGTAAAGATGAACCAACAACATTAAAACCAGGGGACTATATTAAAAGTTTGTTTGAAATAACAACCCTAGATACAATCATATTATTTACTAACTTAGGTAATTATTTATATGTACCTGTTCATACTATTTTTGAAGCTAAATGGAAAGAATTAGGAAAACATATTAATAATTTAATAACTATTGCACCTGAGGAGAAAATTATTGCGTCTTATGTATTTGATAAAACAAAAAAATTAGTATTCTTTACTAAAAATGGAGTAGTTAAGAAAAGTGAATTTAAAAACTATGAAGTTGCGAGATATTCAAAACCTCTACTAGCTATTAGATTAAAGAAAAATGATGAGGTAGTAAATGTCTGTTTTGATGATGAGAATTTAATGTTTGTAACTGAAAATGGTTATTACTTAAATTTTGAATCATCAGAAGTAAATGAAGTTGGAGTTAAAGCTGGTGGAGTTAAAGGAATAAATCTAAAAGAAGATATTGTTATTAATGGTTTTACTCTAAATAAAGATTCAGAATATATAAACATATTTACAAATAATAAAACGGCTAAAAGAATTAAAGTCCATGAACTAACAACTCACAGTAGAGCTAATAGAGGTAATTTATTGATGAAAAAAGTAAAATCGGTAGATTATAAAATAACTCATGCATATATAACCGAAGCTCGTAGTGAAATTGGAATTAAAAGTGATAGTGAAATTAGAGTATTAAAAAATAGTGATATCTCAATTATGGATTTAAACTCAACGGGTAGTAATATTTCTAAATATAAAATAGATGATTCATTTGAAATTACACAACTTAAATCATATTTAAATACAAAAAAAGAAGAAAAAAATGAACCAAAAGAAGAAAAAAATGAACCAAAAGAAGAAAAAGAAAAAGAGTATAAAGAGATGACTTTAGACGACTTCCTTGATGATTTTAAAATATAATTCAATAAATCGCCTGTAATTACATAAAATAGTATAGGTGATTTTTTATGTCGAAAAAAGAAAAATTTAAACAATTTGCTTCTTCAAATCCACAATTATTAAAACATGTTGAATCTGGAACAAAAACTTGGCAAGAGTTTTTTGAACTATATGATATATATGGAGATAATAAAGAAGCATGGAGTGAATACTTAAATCCATCAACTGATACTAGAGATGCAACAAACCCTTCTTCAATACCAGACTTAATTAAAAATATAGATTTAAACCAAATTCAAAAACACATTGGTACTGCTCAAAAAGCATTAGGATTTATCCAAGATTTGACTGTAAAGGGTACTGCAGCAGGAGCAGGATTAGGAGCAGCAGCTTCAGCAGTTACTAAAGGTCCTAAAACTCCTCGACCAATAAATAAGTTGTTTGAGGATTAAAATGTTAATAGATATTCAAATGAAATTAAGAGAAGATCCGAAAATGTACCAATATTTAAAGGAAAATTCTCACTGGTATAAAGAATTAAACAGGCATCCAGCTAACTATAAAAAGTTTGTCGATGCAATGAAGGAAAAGTATAAAATAAGACCTACTGATAAAATGAATGACTTTGTCGAAAATATAACCTTAATAAATAGCGTTCTTGATGTTTTTAAATGACAGTTTTTAGGTAAAATTTATTTTTTTAGTTGACATTTGTAAACTAACTATATATAATTAATTTAACATAAGGAGGACTTTAAAATGGAAGTCAATAAAAAAAACGGGTTTACATTAGTCGAACTATTAGCTGTTATTGTTATATTAGCAGTTTTAATTCTTTTAGCTCTACCTACAGTATTAAGAATTATGGATACAGCTAAAAGAAATTCATTAAAAACAGAAGCATTATCAATAATAAATGCAGCCGAAACAAAATTAGCAGCAGAAGGAGCATTAGGAATCGGTGGTGCAACCGATTGTTTAGTTTACAGCAATTCAAAAAATGATTTAGATGGATACATAGATTATAAAAAAGGTTATACAGCAAAAATAACTAAATCAGCTAGTGAGTTTACGATTAATATTTCTAATGGTACTTTTGTAATTAAAAAATTAACGAAAAAGAATCAAGCAGAAGCGCCTGGTTCTTCAACTTGGACTATAGCAGATGGAAATTTAACGGGTGCAGATGCAACTTGTCCATAGGAATAAACCAAGATATCTTGGTTTTTTTTTAGAAAGAAGTGATTATATTGATTATCGGGTCTCATGTTTCATTTAGTAAAGATCAATTATTTGGGTGTGTTAAAGAATCCTTAAGTTATAATAGTAATGCTTTTATGTTTTACACTGGAGCTCCAACTAATACAATTAGAAGAACTATTGATGATGATTTAACTCTTAAAGCTCATAAGTTAATGAAAAAAAATAATATTAATTCAACTAATGTTGTAGTCCATGCTCCATATATATTAAATTTAGCTAATACATCTAATTTAGAAAAACATTTATTTAGTATTAATTTTTTAAAAAATGAAATTAATAGATGTGAAAAATTAAGAGTTAGTAAAATAGTTATCCATCCAGGAAATGCAGTAGGTATTACTAAAGAAGAAGGATTAACTAATATAATTAATGCTTTAAATCAAGTTGTGACTAAAGAAACTAAAGTAACGGTATTGCTTGAGACAATGGCAGGTAAAGGTACAGAACTTGGAACAACAATTGAAGAGTTAAAAACAATTTTAGATGGATTAAAATATAAAGAAAAGTTTGGTGTTTGTTTAGATACATGCCATCTAAATGATGCTGGATATAATATGCACAATTTTGATGAATATTTAAAAGAATTTGATTCTATAATTGGAATAGATAAAATAGGGTGTGTACATATAAATGATTCTAAAAATGATATCAACACGCGTAAGGATCTTCATGCCAATATTGGTTTTGGTAAATTGGGATTTGATGCAATTATCAATATTATTTATAATAAAAAAATAAAAAATGTTCCTAAAATATTAGAAACACCATATGTAGGTATGACGGATGATGATAAAAAAAGAATCTATCCACCATATAAATTTGAAATAGAAATGATTAAAAACAAAGAATTTGATTCTCAATTATTACAAAAAATAAGAGAATATTATAAATAACTACCATATTTTTTGTGATATTCATTAATAAGATATTTTATTTTTTTAAAATTACTAGGAGAAAACTTATTGCTATGAACTTCGATATCTAAACTATCGGGGTTTTTTAATACAGTTCTCCAATTTTCTTTAATATAATTATAAGTAAATCTTAATTCACCACCTGATAAAAATATATTGTGTTTTATAGCAAACTGATTAATATCATTTTCAGTTAACTTACTCATATAATTTTCGATTAATAAAAACATTCTCATCACCTAATTAAGTATATGAATAAAGTATATAATATTTTACTTTACTTATACTAATTGTATGAAAAGTAAAAAAGAAAGTTATATATTATTAATTATAGTTATTGGTCTTTTTGCAATCGCTTTTATTCGATTATATTTTTTAATGGTTGTAAAACAAGAATATTATAATGATCGTTTGTTAGATAAAACTAAAAGATCTCTTTTAGGGTCATCGGCACCAAGAGGAAGAATCTTAGATAGAAATGGAAAAGTTCTAGTAGATAATATCGGAATTAAAACAATTGTCTATTCAAAAATTAGAGGTACTAAAACATCTGAAGAAATTGAAATAGCGATGGAGTTAGCTGATGTACTAGCTATAGATAAACTCCCAACTGAAAATCAGATAAAAGAATATTGGATTATTACAAATAAAGATGAATCTAATGAATTAATAACAAATGATGAAAAAGATCAGTTTAAAAAAAGAAAAATAACTTCAAAAGAATTACATCAATTAAAAAAGAATCGGATACCTGCTTTAGAATTAGAAAAATATCAAGAAGACGAACTAAAAGCAATTTATATACTTGCAATCATGAATACTGGCTATAGTCATGATATTAAAGTTATAAAAGAAAAGAACGTTACCGAAGATGAGTATGCTAAAGTAAATGAACTTAATTTAAAAGGAGTAAGGGGAGAACTATCTTGGGAAAGAACCTATCCATATGAAAATGTATTTAGGATGATACTAGGTAATGTATCAAGTAGTACAACAGGAATACCTGCTGAATATAAAGATGAATACTTAAGTAAAGGATATAGTTTAAATGATCGGGTAGGAATAAGTTATTTAGAAAAACAATATGAAGAATATTTAAAAGGAGAAAAAGCAGTCTATGCTATTAATAACGATAACTCACTTACTTTAATAAAACTCGGAAGCAAAGGTAATGATTTATATCTATCTATCGATATCGAATTACAAAAAAATTTAGAAGAAATATTAGTAGAAGAAATAATAGCAGGAAAGAAATTAAAAAATACGGAATACTATAATCATTCCTACTCAGTTATAAATAATCCAAACACAGGAGAAATATTAGCTATGAGTGGTAAACAAGTACTAATGGATAATAACAAAGAGCCAACCATAGGTGATGTAACCCCTGGAATAATAACATCATCCTATGCAATGGGTTCAGTAATAAAAGGAGCATCTATGGCAGTAGGATTTGATAATGAAATAATTAAACCGAATCAAAGAATGGTAGATGGTTGTGTTAAATTATATTTAGTACCAAGAAAATGTTCATTTGAAAGACTAGGTTCAGTAAATGATATAAAAGCAATGGCAATGTCATCAAACTACTATCAATATCAAATAGCAATTGGTTTAACAGGAAAAAAATACATCCCAAATATAAAATTAAATGTTACTGATAAAGAATTTAATATCTATCGCAAGATGTTTAATTCATTTGGATTAGGTAAAAAAACCGAAATTGACCTCCCAAATGAAAAACCTGGAATAACAGGTAAATTAATAGCTGATGATTTACTCTTAAACCTTGCTATAGGACAATATGATACCTATACACCTATTCAGCTATTACAATATGCAAATACAGTTGCTACAGCTAAAAGAACAGCTCCTAGCTTAATGAAAAAAATAGTTTCACCAGAAGGTAAAACAATTAAAGAATTAAAACCTAAAGTATTAAATGATTTAGATTTAAAAGAAGAACATTTAGAAAGAATAAGACTAGGATTTATTGAAGTATTAAAAAGTGGAACAGGTAGAGGATATACCGATGTAAAATATAAACCTGCTGGTAAAACTGGTACAAGCGAATCATTCTTAGATGGTGATAATGATGGAATAGCAGAAATAAAAACAATATCTTCAGCCTACGCCATGTATGCCCCATATGATAATCCTAAATACAGTATGATAGTTATGTCTCCAAATGTTTCTCATAAAGAAGGAGATACGGAATACCTAGCATTTATTAATCGTTACATAAGTAAAAGAATATCAAAACACCTGTTTGAAGAATATGATAAATAAATTATTTGAATTATACAAATTATTTGATATAATACTTGTGTTAAGGAGGCAATAAGATGGCTAAAAATGAAAATAGAGCTTTTGTTACTCTTGTTTGTAGTGAATGTAAATACGAAGCACGTAAAACTAGTAAAAATAAAGTAAATACCCCAGATAGATTGGGACTAAGTAAATTTTGTAAAGTATGTCGTAAACATACAGAACATGTTGAAAAAAAATAATAGGGAGATATTATGAATATAAACATTAATGATATTAAGAATGGCTTAACTGTTATAATTGATCGTAATTTATATTTAATAATGGAATTTCAACATGTTAAACCTGGTAAAGGACCTGCTTTTGTTAGAATAAAACTTAAAAATCTAAGAACTGGTTCCATTACTGATGAAACATTTAATACTAACATTAAATTACAAAGAGCACATGTTGAAAAACAAGATATGCAATATCTATATAATGATAAAGATTCATATGTATTTATGAATACTGAAAATTACGAACAATTAGAACTAGATTCATCTATTTTAAAAGATGAAATAAAATATTTAAAAGAAAACTTAGAACTAGAAATAATTTCTTATGAAGGAGAAATTATTGGAATCAACTTACCTGAAAAAATTGAATACGAAGTAACAGAAACTGCACCTACAGTAAAAGGTAATACATCTGGTAATGCAATGAAAGATGCAACACTAGAAACTGGATTAGTAGTTAAAGTACCTCTGTTTATTGATACAGGTGAAAAAATTATTATTACAACTAAAGATAATAAATACTCTAGTAGAGCATAAAACACCAAAT
>CAYUEQ010000013.1:0-21897 GCA_964443805.1 uncultured Muribaculaceae bacterium | reverse complement strand
TAATTTAATAACTTTGATTTTTTTTACGAAAAGAAGTATATTTTGACAAAAATCGACAAATCCAATTGACAACAAAACCCTTTATTGATAAAATTTAATTGTATATTATAAGGTAGGGTGTATATCGAAATATAATGTAACAAGAGAGTTGAGAAGATGAGAGATAAAACAATAAAATCAAGAGCTAGTAGAGTTGAGCGCAAGAAAAAACTTCAAAAATACTCTAAGATTGTACTATTAATGCTCCTTTTATTATTAGGTATCATTTATATTATTATAAGTATTCTTTTTAATAACGGAAGCTTTAGTGTAACAATGGCTAGAGATTTATATTTAAAAAATGGAATTGTGATATACGAAGATCCAGATTATAAAGTCTTTAGAACAGAGTTGTATGCAGAAACTTTAGAACGCTTAGATAATATTTCCTATAAATGGCTTCCAGATAATTTACATGAATTACCAGGCGGATCAAATAATGGAAACAATTATGTTGTTTATACATTTTTCATTGAACACTTGGGGGAGCAAGTTACTGATTATTGGTCCGAGATTATAATTGATGATATTGTTCGAGATGTCGACGAAGCGATGAGAGTTAGAGTATACAAAAACGGCGAAGAAACAACATATGCCAAGATGTCTAGAGGTGGTGTCCCAGAACCAGGAACGGAGCCTTTTGTAGATGATACTTTAATTGTCAGAGAACATGTTAAAAATTTTAGTCCTGGAGATCTTCACAAATATACATTAGTCATATGGCTTGAAGGATCTGACCCTGAATGTACGGATAACATCTTAGGAGGTATATTTAAAATTCATATGGATTTTAAATCTGAAGTCATTGAGAAATAAAAATGAAAGAAGAGGAAAAAATGGAAAAGAAAAAAAACATTAGACATTCTAGAAAAGTTAGAAATTTAATTATACTGTTAGCATTTACAGCAATGATACTATCTATCTCTACTTATGCATGGTTTATTGGAATGCGTACAGTAAATGTGTCAAGTTTTGATGTTAGTATAGCATCGACGGACAGTTTATTACTTTCATTAGATGGTAAAAAATGGGATACGACTGTAAGTATATCGTCTGAAACATTTGATGATGTTAACACTGTTTATAGTGGACACACAAATTGGTGGGCAGGTAAAGGATTAAGTCCAGTTTCATCAATTGGAGAAATAGATGAGGGAGTATCTAGATTAAAAATGTATGAAAAATCTAGTATTACTACAACTCCTGGCGGATATAGAATTATGTCTAGTCGAGTAGATAATACAAAAGAAACTGAACTAGATGGTTATGTGGCTTTTGATTTATTTATTAGAAATTACTCAGGAGCACAGTATTTATCTAATTTAAATGTAAGAGATGAAGAAGCTATATATTTACTTCCAGATTCAGAAGTAAAAGTTGCCGATAGTGGGGGAGTGGCTGATACAGGGATTGAAAACTCAGTAAGAGTTGCATTTTCTCAAATTGGAAGAGTAAAAGGTACATTGGCAGATAGTAACAACCAAAATGATATTAATACAATTACTGGTATACAATGCAAAACTAATGATGATGTAACTGGAATATGTAGTAGAATTTCACAAATTTGGGAACCTAATGATACTAGTCATGTCAAAAATGCAATAAGTTGGTATAACAAATCATGTAAAACAAGAATCAACCCAGATTTAACCTTAGAATCATCTTATACAACACCTTGTAAGACTATTGCGGATGGAACAGCGTATCCAACCTATGCAATAAGAGGGCCGATTAGTTCGGAAAACAGAGTTGATGTTTATGACGGATCTGCATATAACTCATATACAAATTCAAATACTTACTTATATGATTTCCCATATTTTACAGATACAATGAAAAATTTAACTGGAGTTGAACGTCCTCAATTTATGACACTTGCTCCGAATAGTATCACTAAAGTAAGAATTTACATCTATCTTGAAGGTCAAGACGTTGATAATTATGATTTTGCAGCAATAGGCAAAAAAATATCTGTTAACTTCGGATTCACTAAAGAAAGATTTAATGAGGGAGACATCAATTACGATGGACCTGCTATAAGACCAGAAATTACTTTAAATGGGGAAGAGACAATGTTAGTTGGACTAGGTAGTGAATATACTGAACCTGGAGCAACTGCAGTTGATACAATTGATGGAGATATAACAGATAAACTAATTATTACTGGAAATGTTAATACAAGTGAAGCAGGTACTTATACAATAACTTATAGAGTTACAAATAGTAATGAATTAATTTCAACTAAAACAAGAACTGTTACAGTAGAATAATATAAGTTTAAATAAACCATATCCAGCTTAATGATTTATTAACATTTAATAGAGAGTGATCGAGTTGGTTACTCTCTAATTATTTAAGAAAGAGGTAAGAAATGACTATAAAAAACAATAATGAAACTACTTTTTTAAGTTCAACAAGCCGTAAGAAAAGAAATAAAAATTTGATGTTTGTCATTACTTTTTTTACAGCATTATTATTATCAGTGGCAACATATGCTTGGTTATCTACTTCTTTAAATGTTAAGATTAAATTTTTTGCAATGACAGTAGCAAGTGATAGTGGTTTATTTATTTCATTAGACGGGATAGAATTTACAGATTCAGTAGTTATTTCGATGGATAGTATAATAGCAGATTTAAATTCTACTTATCCTAATCATACTAATCAATGGTCGGTAGGTGGTTTGTGGCCAGTATCTACTGTAGGAATTAGAAATCCTGATTCTTATAAGTTTGATATGTATGCAGGTCAACTTTTAAAAACAAAAAGTTTTAATCCAAATGGCAGCGTTAAAAGATTATTGAATGTTGTAAAACATCCAGAAGAGGAACCTAGTGCAATTAATTCTTTTATAAGCTTTGATGTTTTTTTAAAAAATGCTAGTGGATCGCCAAAAGCGGATAATCTTTATTTTGATGATACAACAGGTGTTTATTATGAAGAAGATACTCCAGATGATATCAGAGAAAAAATGGATGGTATTATGAATTCTATGCGTATAGGGATAGTAAAAGTGGGAGATGTCCCTCATAATACACCACCATCAACGTTACAAAATCTTCTATGCAATAATGCCTGTGAGATGGTTATTTATGAACAAAATAGTTTAAGACATTCTGAAGAATCGATAGAGGCTGCAAAAAACTATGGAGTTGTTTTAGTAGATGGAGTATATACACCAACCTATGGAATGACTGAAGAAGGAAAAAATCTTGAACATACTAATGGTCATCCTGGAACTGGAATACCATTAATTTCATCACATTTTGCACTACAAAACACGATTACTAGTGTTGAAAAACCAATATTTCAAATTTTTAATGGTTTGTCTAAATATAGGGTTTATGTCTGGCTGGAAGGTCAAGACATAGATAGTATCGAAACATTTTCAAGAGGTGCAGACGTTGAAATTATAATCGACTTAAGTAAAGACTTAGCGGGTTATGAATAAGAAGGGTGGAAATATGAAAAAAGAAGAAAACACTGTAAATTTTGACTTATCAGTATTGTCTTTAAGCGAGTTAGTAAACTTATATGAAAAAATTACTGCTTTTACAAGTTTTTTAGAAGCAGCTAAAATTCCTGTAGAAACTAAAGAGGGAGGCAAATAATGAGTAATTTTTTGGATTTTATAGAAGATGACATTCAAGCAAAGAAAACCTTACTTGCAACAATGCCGACCAACACAAAAACAAATGTTAGAAAATTTAATGAAAAAATTGAAGTTGAAACAAAAAAATATGAAGAATATAAAAAAGCCGTTAATAAATATATAACTGTTAAAAGCGAAAGTTTTAATATTATAGTCGATAAAAATAATAACATAGATAATTTAACTAAAGAATTAAAAGAATTGGAACATACAAAATTTATTTTAAATCCACTAAATTCATATTTTGAAAAAATAGGTTTTGATTCATTGTTTTATCAAATAAGAAATTATCAAGATTTAAAGTTTAATTGTTTGAATGATATTATACATGAATTTTTAAATAAATTTGATAATGCTGGTGTTAAAATAACGGAGAAAGATTTTGATTATACATTTTATGTTAATAAATTTATGAGTTCGTTTCTAGATTTAAGAAAAACGAACAAAAAAAGTTATGATAAAATGACTGAAATCTTCGAAAAAATATATTGGGTTAATCCAGAGCTAGTACAGCATATTGAATTGAACTTTCGTAAATTAATTAAAAATAACGAAAAAAAATTTAAGGATTATGTTGTAAAAAAACAACAAAAGATTATTTCAAAACAAAAAATAGACTACAAAAAATGTTTAGAAAAATTAAAAACTGTATATGTAAAATTAGAAGAGGTCGAACGCGAAAACATTAGTGATATTATAAATTTAGCAGTTTCTGGAGAAATTGATATTAATAATTATTTTGAAGATTCTAAATTAAGAACTTCTACTTATAATGATTTAATGATAGATGCAATTGATTTTAAAGATGAAAATAAAATGAACAAATTTTATGAGAACATTGAAAAGTTAAAACTAAATTTATATGAATACCAAAATTTTATGAAATTTCTTCCTTTGATAGAAGATTTCAAAAAAGAATACTTTTCAAGCAAAACACAAGATGTTAATTCATCTGATAAAGTTAAAGAATTAGAAATATTGATTAGTAAAAACGAAAAAAAATTACAAAAAACTAACAAAAAAATTCTAAATGAGAATAAATTCTTCCCTATTAAAGACCGAGCAATCAGGGAATTAAAATTCGATTCATTTAAAATGGCTAATGAGTTATGTGAAAATTATAAAGAATATGAAAAAGAGAATTTTAAAGCAAAAGTTTTCTCTATAATCAGTACTAATTTTACAGTACCTGACTTATTACATTTATATTACAGTTTTGATTATTTCAAAAAAATGGCTTTTAAAAGAATCTTAGGGATTACTAATTATGATGAGATTATGGAACAAAGTGAGACGTTTGATTTGTTTTCGATGAATCCCACTAACTTAATAATCAAAGGAATAACTTTAAATGATGATCATAATATTGCGCGTACTATAGTTAATAAATATCGTTTAGTTAATATCGATATAACTGAGGAAGATTTATCTGCAGACGTATCTACATTAATTGATAAAATCGATATGTTACTTCGTATTAATGAAATAAATAAGAGTAAAACTTCAATTGAAAACATATGGTTTATGACTCAAGTTGCTAAATTTAAAGAAAAAGAAGACTAAAAAAAGTTGTAATATGTTATAATTTTTTAATAAAAAAGAGAGTTTTAAGGATGATGATATGGTAAAAATTAAAGATTATTTTAAAAATTTATCTAAAACCAATAAAGTTAATAGTTTTATTATTATTGCTATCTTTACTATTCTTTTAATTATAACTATTCCGACATTAGCCAATTATAAAAAAAGCGATTCAACTGTAACTATTAATATTTGGGATGGTAGTGTTGCATCTAGTTTTGCATCTGGTAATGGAACTTTACAAAATCCCTATATCATATCAGACGGATCAGAACTTGCTTTTTTAGCATCCCAATTAGAAGTATTTGATTATAAAGATACCCACTTTAGTTTAAGTGCAAATATTTTTTTAAACGAAGGAATTATTAAATATAATGATGAAGAAGGAATTATATATCTTCTTGATGATAGTACCTATTATTTAAAAGAATATACAAATAAATATTACGATAATAAACAAAGAGAAGGTCAAGAAGTTGGAACGATAAATCTTTTTCCGACTTTAGAAAATTTTAAAGGCTATTTAGATGGGAATTTAAATAGTATTTATGGTTTATATATTACTGATAACAAAGAAGAACTAGGGTTGTTTACTAATCTTAGTGGAGATGTTAACAATCTATATGTTAAAAATTCTTTAGTGTACGGAGGAGTTCTAACAGGTGGAATAGCATCAACTACAACTAATGCTACATTGAATAATATATTGTTTGATGGTTTTGTGATTGGTCAAAACAATGCAACAGAAAAAATTAGCACCCAAATCAAAACAAATGAAATAATAGTTGAAAGCAATGAATCTGCAACTATTATTGAATTATCTGATGTACCTTTAAATGAAAATTATTTAGTTACTACAACTCTTAGTGGAGAAGTTGAAATAACTGGTGCTAAGAAAGAAGAAGTAACCATTAAAATTAACGGAGAAGAGATTAATGAGGATGTTTTTGAAATAGATTTAGGAAATAAATTACTAAGTAATGTAGAAGTATTGAGTAGCAGCGCATCTTTAAATGAAACAAAACTTATGTTTAAAAATTTAAACTACAATATTGTTTTAGCAAAAGGGACTAGTGGTGGAATTGTAGGTAAGTCCACAAGTTTAACTACTGTTGAAAACATTATAAATAAAGCTACAGTTTTTGGTAATGCAAATAGTGGTGGATTATTTGGAGTTGTAAATGATACTATATCAATAAATCAATCCTACAACACTGGTACTATAAATACAAACTTTGTTGGTGCTGGTTTAATTTCTATTATAGAAAATAGTAATGGGAATATTAATATAACTAAAAGTTATAATGAATATTTAAACCCTTCTACAGGAGGATTAATTGGATTAATTGAAAATAATCCGGGAGTAGTAACACTAGATAAACTATTTGATGCATCAGATAATTACAGTATTGGTTCTGTAACTTCATCTTCAGTTAACATAACTAATGCTTATCATACATCACCAACACCTCTTGCAAACGGTGAAGTTAATGGAGATTTTATCCAAACTACTAAAGATAATTTAAAAACTAAAAATTTAATAGCAGAACTTGCATTTACTGAGTTTGTTGATGAAGAAGATTATTTAACTAAACCTTATAATGTTTGGGTGTACAACGAACAATCTTATCCAGTTTTATATATTGATGATGTTAATAATATAGGTGCAAATATTTATGTAGGTAGTAATATATTTAATGAATTTAGTACTGATTTAAAAAAGATAAGTAATCAATCTAATATTACTTTCATAGTTGAGACTGCTAATATTTTAAATCCAATTAGAGATATATATTTTTATATTAGTAAAGATGACATTGCTTTGTCTAAAGAAGAACTTGATGCAATAGATTCATGGAAATTGTTAACTGACATTACAACATTAAGTGAAGAAGGGAATTATGTAATATACGTTAAAACAATTGATTATTGGGATCGAATCACTTATGTTAATACTGATTTATTAATTATAGATACTACAAAACCACTTATAAAAATCACTTTAGATGAAGAAAATAATTGGGAAAGTTATAAAGAAGAGTTGGTAGATGTTTATATTGACAACAGAAAAAATCTTGATGTTGTAGTTACTGATAATTTATCCGATATTAAAACAATTGAGTATTATATTAGTTCTACTAGTTTAGCTATGAATGAATTAATTGAATTTAATAACTGGTCGACATATGAAGAGAGCATTACATTAGACAAATCAGGTAATTACATCGTATATATAAAAGCAAAAGATATGGCTGAGAATATTACTTATGCTAATACTGATTTATTAACACTTGATGGATACGACACTTCATTTTCATTAGGGTTTAGTAATTATAATTATAAAAAAACTAATAATATTACAAGCGATTCTAACCTAACGTTAAATTTTAGTTATACAAATAAAGATAATGTTGTTGGAAATACTAACCATATTTTAGTCTCTAATACCTTATTGCCACTGCATACTAAAATAACTTTTATTGATCAAACAAAAGAAAAAGTATATATATATATAACAAATGAAGAAGATATAATTAGATACGAAAATAGTTGTATAGAAGAAGAATGCATTAAAATTGCAATTTATCCGTTTACTTTATTTAAAGAAATTGGAACCATAAATGATAGTTATTATCAAGAAGAAGATTATTATGAAAATAATAGGATAAAAGAAGACTTTATTTTTAATTTAGATTTTAGCGCTAGTGATATAACAACAGATATTTATAATATTCAATTAAATTTAGAGCTAACTAATAAAGATAATGATGTACTAAGAAAAACTATTGCTAATGATGATAATAATTTTAATGTATATAACAACCAATCTGCTAGTTTAAATTTAAGTAGTAATTATAGCACAACACAACTTTTTATTAATAAAGATGATGTAAATAATATTCGTTTTACTAATATCTTAAAATTTAATAATGCAGAAGATACTCCTATTATTGATACTAGGTTTGAAAATAAGTCATTAGGTTTACTGATTAAAATAACCGATAACGATGGACAAATAATAGATAAAAGTTTACTTAAAAACATCCAATTTAAAATAGATGAACAAGTATTATATTTTGAAGATGATAACCAAGTAAGAGTCAAATTAGATGATTCTATAAACGAAAAAAATGTTATATTATCTCTTATAACTAAGGAAGGTTCTACAGAATTACTAAATAATACTTACTATATTAAAATTAATACATATGCAACTGTAGATGGAATTTTCGAAAACATATTAAGTAACGAAATTAATATTCCTTTAAATGTAATCCCAAGTAATCCAAATAACTACGGATTTAATATAACAACAGAGGATTTAGTTATAAATAAAGTTAAAGAAGAAGTAGAAAAAACCTTTAATATAAATCAAACCGGAGAATTTACAAATCCAAACATAAGAGTTTCGTTATACAAAAAAGATTATTTGACAGCATATAATCAAGATTATACTTTAGTTGATTTAAATACATATATAAATAATAACTTACAACGTCATTTAGGATATGTTTATTATTCTAACCTAGGAGAGTTTAAATTAAAGTTCATTACAAATAAATTTGATTACACAAGTTATAAGATAATTTTTGAATTATATGATGGAGATAGCTACATTAGTACAATTAAAAAATATTTAATTTCAAGATAGTAAGAAGGGCGAATATGAAAAAGAAAAAAAAGATAATAATTCTAAGTGTATTAGTTTTGTTAGTTCTGACTGCAGGAATTACTTATTCTGTATTTTATTCAAGTGCAAACATAACGATACCGGATCAAAATATTGCTAAATTCATATTTGACTCTAAACCCTCAAATAATATTGAGATAGTACTAAATGACCTAAAGCCCGGAACTAATGATGATATAAAATTTACAGTTGTAAATAATGATGAAGAAGGAGTAAGCCAGGTTAATATTGAATATGAAATTACTCTAAAAACTTATCACTTTATTCCATTAGAACTTAAATTATATAAAATCGTTAATGAAGAAGAAGTTTTTATAAGTCAGTGTAATGAAACATATTCTCGTAATGAAAAAAACGAATTAGTTTGTAATAGTCCTGTTCAACTAATGGAATTGGAAGTTAATACTCAGGATAATTATAAATTGAAAATTAATTATCCGAAAGTATATAATGATATTACTTATTCAGAATTAACTGACTTTATAAACTTAGAAATTAAAAGTTGGCAAAAATTAGAAAGTTAGGTGTATATGAAAAAATATAGTAAATATATTATTATTATCCCATTAGTAATACTTGTGTTATTAATTGCAAATGCTACCTATACATTTGCTAAATATGTCTATAACACAGCATGGGAGTATCATCTTAAATCAAAAGGATTCTATTTTAATAGTGATACTATAAACAATAAAGATATAAATGATGCTGCTTGGGATGGAAATAGCATTTACTTTGATATTAGAAATAATTCTAATGATAACTTAATTACTGAATACGATATCGAATATAAAGTTAATTGTATAATCGAAAACCCCAATGTAAAATGTAAGTTAAACGGAACGGATAGTGATGAATATACAGGTACTATTTCTGCACACCAAGTGTGCACTAACAACAAATTAGATGGCATTGATGTAACGGGTTATTCTAAATCACAGTGTGAAATAGAGGGATATATATGGGAACAGCAAATTACAAAACAAGAATTATACTTTGATTTAATATCTAATGATGATTATGAGATAGATGAAATAAATGCAGAAATAACTGTTGAAAGTACATCTCCCTACAAAAAAATATTAAGTAGTAAATATATTCTAAAAAAAGAAAAGCAACAAAAAAACAATATATATATTGTTTATAAGGACTATGATTTATATGGGGAATTAACAATTACAAACACTTATAACACATCAAAAGAAATTACTTTAAATTGGGAAGGGGATTTAATAGTAGAAAAAAATGACAATATGAAAAACATTAAAACAAATAAAGAAGGATATATAAATGGTTTTACATTTGATTTAATAGCACTAAAAAACAATAAAGTTCGTTTTTACAAAAAAAATAAAAATAACATATATGATATTTCAAACTTCAATGTCGAGTACAAATAAAAACAATTGATAACTGAAATATTGTGTGTTATTATTAAGGTATGGTGGTAGTATGAAAGTATTAAAAGTAATAAAAAATATAGTAGTAGGCATATTGTTAGTAGCTTTCTTTGCGTTTGCAATTGCAATGACTGTATTACTATTAAACAGAAACAAATTTGGTGTTACTGAATTTGAAAAAACAACAATGATTATGGTTAATGATGAAATATCTTCTGATAATTATAAAAAAAGAGATTTAGTTTTAGTTGAAAAAAGAAAATTAGAAAAAATTGAAATCGGCGATGAGATTTTTGTTTATAAGACCGAAAAAAATGGTGGAGTATCAATAGATGTAGGATTAGTAGGAGAAGTGTATTTAGATGATGATGCAGTTGCATTTGAAAATGGCGCAACATATTCTTCTGAATACATAGTAGGTGAAGCAAGTAAAATATATCCTGATATCGGAGGTTACTTATCAATTATATTATCTAAATGGGGCTTCTTATTTATTATTTTAGTCCCAAGTTTAATGATATTTATTTATGAATTGTATGCTATTGTTGTCGAAGTAAAATATGGAAAAGAAACAAATTAATTAATAAAAAAGTACTGTATTTCACAGTATTTTTTTGTTAATAAATTAAAATATAGAATAAAATCATTTTTGTTCGATAAAAACTGACAAATGATTTACAAAAATGCTTAGTTTTGATAAAATGATATATATAAATATAGTAGGGGTTCTTGGTATTAGGATAATAGGAGTAGAGCGATACACATGAATATAAAAAGTTCTAAATTCAAGGAAAAGTTTATTAACATCACTTTAAATATACTAATTGTATTATTTGGTATAATTTTACTAATATCTTTTTATACTAGTTTTCAAGTTAAAATACTAAAGCATAAGTATTCTAATTTTTTTGGATTTACGCTTTTTGAAGTTCAAACACCTAGTATGGAGACTGCTATATCTGCAGGAGATTGGATTATAGTTGATATATCCAAAGATATAAAATTAAATGATGTAATTACTTATGAAAAGGATAGAGAGTTTATAACTCATCGAGTTATAGAAATATATAACGACACTTACATAACTAAGGGAGATGCAAATAGCGGTAAAGATGAGCCAGTCGATAAAAGTCAAATTGTAGGAAAGGTTCATCGAGTTTTAAGTGGATTTGGTATTTTAAGAAAAACATTATTTAACCCATTAGTTTTAATATTTTTAATCATATCTTTATATTTATTTAATTCAATAATAAAAAAAGATGATAAAAACAATATATTTGAACAAAAAACAAAAGAAATAATTATAAAAATAATTAATAAAATAAAAGAAAAAAGTAATAAAAAAGAAGAGGGGACTATTACTAACTTAACTACTGATCAATCTCAAATCAACAGATTAGACTTAAATAAAATTTTAAATAGAGGAGAAGTGAATTTTAAACCTTCTCAAATCGATCTTCCAAAATTAAAAGAAGAATTTATTAATAAAGAAGCAAAAAAAGAAATTAAACTAGAAAATAAAGAATCTAAAGTAAAAACACAAGAAGAAATCGATGAGGAATTATCTAAGACATCATTGCTTAGGGTCATACCTGTAAATATTAGCGAGTTAGATGAAACATTTTTAGAAATAGCTAAAAATGAGTTAGAGGAAAAAAATAAAGAACAAGCCGCAGCTGCTAAAAAAGATGCAGCTGAAGCTAAAAAATTAGAAGAAGCCCAAGTTGAACCGGAAGAAGATGATATTACTAATATCGACCTAGAATTAATAAATAACAATATTAAGAAGAGTAAAAATGTAATAGATAAACTTGTCAATATAAAAAAGGAAGAGATTTTAGAATTATGCCTGTTGTTTGATGATGACATTGAAACAAATGAACCAACTATTAGAAGTGCTTTAATGGAAACTTATATTTTTGCAAAATATTACAATTATTATAATGAAAGAGAAATTGAATATCGTGGAAGAAGATTGATTCAACGTATAGAAAAAGTTATCAAAGTTGCTGCTGATGAATTGGTTGAAAAATATAATGGTAGTGATAAAAAATATGCAGAAAAAGTAGAAGAATATACTGGAATTCTTTGTATTATTGCTAATTTAGATCATGCTAGTCAATCGATTAATCAAACAAAAGCTAAAAGAGAATTTTTTAAAGAACAAATATACAAATATTATAAATGGGATAATAATCAGTTAGAAGAAACTGTAAAAGAAGTTTTAAAAATTCAAAAAATTTATAATCAAATATTAGAAAACTTCTTAAAACAATTAGAAACAAACACTTTCTCATTAAATGAAAACAAAATTGTCTATCGTAAAAATTTATTTGCTGTAGATATAGAACATAACATTAATTTTAGTAATATTTATAGCGACTATATAATTGATAAGACATATAACGAAGGAATAATTGCAGAGAACAAAGTTCAAGTGTTATTAACCATACTGATGTCTAAATTAGTAGATGATATGATTAATGCTAATTTTAAAAATAAGTATATTATTTATTTTCCACATACTTTATATAAAAAGGTAAGAAAAATACGTACTGTATTAGATTTAATAGATGATGAATATGCTAAATCTCATATTTATATCTTAATAGACTTTGAACATTTTAAAAAGAATCATAAACAAGTCAAAGAGATTAGAAAATCTGGATATAGGTTTGTAGTTGTTATAGATGAAAAATCAAAACTAAATGCATCATCTAAAGGATTATTAGAAATTCCAGAATTAATATTTATCAATAAAAAAGATCCTAATTATGAAAATATAATTGCTTACATTCCAAAAGATTTAATTGATAAGATTGTGTATGATGATATATTTAACAAATTAAATTTTACGGAGGTGAAGAAATGAATACATTTTTAAGATTCTTTTATGAGTTTATATCAATATTCTTTGATGGAGTTAAAACAATCTTCAAAGGTATTGTTCAAATGGTTAATTATAATGATTACAAGAATGTAGTTATTAGCTATAAAGATACTTTTCAAGGAAGTGAATGGTTTTTAGTAGGACTGGCAATTGCAGTCGTAGTTATAATTTTGGCTTTAATGCTTCTATTAGTATTCTTTGGAATTAGACGTTTCATAAAGTTAGGACGCAGTAATCTAAATCAAGAAGAATTATTAGACGAGATTAACAATCTAAATAATCAAGTAGCTAAATTAATGAAAGAAAAAGACGAGATAATGGCGATGAAGGTATCTCAGTTAGGGCTTAAACCAGGTGAGGAGATACCAGATGATTTGGATGAGGAAGAAGGAGAAATTGATAAGAGTGATTCAAGATTCTCTAAGCTTACTCAAATCGATACTGAATACGAAAACTATAAAGTTAAAAAGTATCCTAATAATTATACATTAGAAGAATTAGTAGATAATTTTAGATGCTTTGCTGCTAGTCAATTAAAATTATATTACGATATATCTTTACTAAGAACTTTCTTTGCAGGTCTTGCTTGTGGTAAGTTAATAATATTACAAGGTATATCTGGTACAGGTAAAACTTCTCTTGCATATGCATGGGGGAAATTTGTTAATAATGACTCAACAATAGGATCAGTAGAACCATCATGGCGTGATAAAACGGAGTTTTTGGGTTATTTCAATGAGTTTACAAAAAAGTTTAATGAAACAGATATTCTAGCTGCAATGTATCAAGCAGGATATGATGATGATGTTCACACAATTATTTTAGATGAGATGAACATCGCTCGTGTTGAATACTATTTTGCAGAAATGCTATCTATCCTAGAAATGCCGTCAAGAGATGAATGGATAATTGAATTGGTATCTAATTCATGGCCTGATGATCCAAAATATATTAAAAAAGGTAAATTAAAAATACCAGGAAACTTATGGTTTATAGGAACAATTAACAACGACGATTCAACATTCATGGTTACTGACAAAGTATACGATAGAGCTATGCCTATTGATATAAATACTAAAGTAGCAGCTTTTGAAGCACGTGAACAAGGTCCAATTGATATTAATTCTAGTTACTTAGAAGGCTTATTTACAGAAGCTGAAGAAAAATATAAAGTTTCAGATAGCGTATTAGAAAAAATTAAAAAATTAGATGACTACGTTATAACTAATTTTAGAGTAGCGTTTGGTAATCGTATTTTAAAACAACTTCATACATTTGTGCCAGTCTATATGGCTACTGGAGGAGATGAGTTAGAAGCAGTTGATTACTTTATTGCAAAAAAAATATTCCGTAAGTTTGAACAATTAAACATTATGTTTATTAGAGATGAATTAGACCCTTTTATAAATTACTTAAATAAAGAGTTTGGTAAGGGCATTATGAAAGAATGTATAGATTATATAGAGATGTTGAAAAAAACAGCATAGAAAGGTAAGGTAAGTATGGGGAGATTAAAACTTAATCAATCTTTAAATAAAAAAAGTGATTCATTTTTAGAAAAATTAAATTCAGAAATGCATTACAAATCTGAATTATCTAGTAATGCAATGACTTTTGACTGGTTAGAAGAAATAGAATTTGCAGTCCCTTATATTGATAATATAGTAAGGAATCCTAAAGTCGCATTAATAAAAGAAGAAGATGTAGTAAAAATAGAAAAAGCCAAAAAAATATCGGTTGAAAGTATTAAAAACTTATCTAAAAACACACATTTTATTGAAAAAATTGATGCTGTAACTAACGAAGTACAGCCCTCTAAAATTTTAATTGAAAGATCTGAAGAAACATACAATACTTACGATAATAGATTTATTTATACTTTGATTGATCGTCTTTCTAGATTTATGATTAAAAAAGAAAGACAATTAGACAATTTAGAGATTAAAGATGATAAAACATTAGAATATGCTGGAACTACTACAACAGGTGATGAAAAAATAAATATAGAATTAAAAATTACAGGTAATGTAATTCCAAAAGATAATGCTAAAAGTATTGAAAAAGAATTAACTGAAATTAAAGCCAGAATCAAACACATTAATGACTTTATACTCAGTTGGAAGAGTAGTGAATTTATTAAATCTCTTCAAAGTGAGCGAGCATCATTTGTAACATCCCCTATAAAAAAGACAAACGTAATTTTAAAAAATCCAAATTTTCAAGTAGCTAATAAACTATGGGGTTTTTTTCAACTATATGATGAAGATGATGTTAATTCAAAAGATAATTTAGATACAGATGGTGATAATTTAATTAAGGGAATAATGGATGATGCGTTTTTAATGAATTATTATGTCTTAGATTCAATGTCGACATCTAAAAGAGAACAAAAAAATAAATTGGCAGAGTATGCAATTGTAATGATTAATCAACAGATACAAAGAATAATATCGATATTAACTAATAAAGGATTTAAAGTAAATGATCAAGAAATATTAGAGTTAATATCTGAAGCTATAAAAAACAACAAGAAGAAAACTGTTGTAAATAGTGCGGATGTTAAAAACAAATTTAAAGAAGCGCTAGACGAGTACTTAGAAAACATTAATAAATATTTATAAAACGGAGGAAAAAATGAATAAAATTAGAGAAATACTTGAAAAAAAAAGTGTAAAAAGACTTATAAAGTTTTTTAAAGCAGTTGCTGTAATAATAATTTTAGCTTTCATTTTTGTAGTTTATTTACAGAGATTTAGTAATAACGAATTATCTTTTTTTAACTATAGAATGTTTACAGTTGTTTCTAAAAGTATGGAACCTAAATATACTATAGGAGATGTTTTGTTTGCTAAAGAAGTTCCACCATCATCTATTGCTGTTGGTGATGATATTAGTTATAAAGGTACTTATGGTGATGTTAGAGATAAAATTGTTACTCATAGAGTTGTTAACATAACTCAAGATGAAGAAACTGGTAAGTACTTGTTTCATGCTAAAGGATTAGGAAACTTAATTGAAGATCCAATAATAGAGGAAAGTCAATTATACGGTAAGATAGTTTATAAATCTATTATTTTATCAACAATCTATAAAATAATAGCTACGAACGTTGGATTTTATTTGTGTATTATTATTCCATTGTTATTTGTTATTGGCATAGAAGTAGTTGCCATAGCATCTGAAAGGGTAGAGAAAAAAATAAACTAAATATAAATGTTAGTGAGGTGATATAGATGAAGAAAAGATTTAAACAATATTTTAAACTGAATTTACTTTCAATGTTTTTAATTGCTGTTTCATTTATATCAGTTACTTTAGCATGGTTTGCTTATAGCGGTATAGCTAAAGTAACAACCGAAGTTAATGTTAAAGCTTGGAATATAGAATTAGAAAAGTCTGGAGAAAAAGTTTCAAACGATATTGTAATATCATTATCAGAAATCTACCCAGGCATGGATATTGTTTATGAATTATTAAAGATTAGAAATCTCGGTGATTCAGATGCAAATGTAAAATATGAAATTTCTTCTGCTAGGATACTAGACGAATATAATTATGATTTACATTCATCGTCTTCAAATGAGACTGAAGATGAACTATCTTATGAGTTTCCTTTTGGAATAAATATGTCTCTTAGTAAAAACTATGCTAAATCAAAAGGGGATGAAAGTTATTTTCAAATATCGGTTCTGTGGCCACTTGATTCAGGTGATGATGAATTAGATAGTTATTGGGGTACAAAAGCATATGAATTTCAACAAAATGAAGAAGCAAAAAGAAAGCAAGACCCAGACTATCAAACAAAGCCATCTATTCAAATAGTTATAAGTCTTACAGCTGAACAATATATAGAAGAAGCAACATCTACTGATACAAGATATGATTTAGGAAAAGAAATATTATATGATGTCTATTCAGATAAACGTTGTTATGCAATTAGTGCAACATGTATTAAGACTCATGTAATAGATATAAATAATACTTTAGGACAGACAGAAGTAAATCTATTACCAACTCCACTTAATTCATATATTGATAGTACATATTATGCATATGATCAAACACTATTTAATCTAACTCAAGATTGGCAAGTCAAATACCGTCCATTAGACATTAAAGACATATTAAAAATATTAGCAAAAGATGTTAGAACAACTAACTTAATTAGGGATGGAATATCTAGTTCATTAATAGGAAATTTTAAAACTGAAGAAAGAATGAATAAAGAATTAACAAAAACAAGTTATAGTAATGGTTATTATCAATTCAATAATAAGTATTTTGATTATTTATCATCAGTAGATTGTTACTGGAGTACAAATGAATATAATTTAAATCAAGCTTTTGCTGTCAAGAAAATAGATTCACATCATTCTAAAGTATATGGTGAAGATAAAAACCAAACTTGTAAAGTAATGCCGATACTACAAGTATCAAAAGAAAAGCTATAATTAAACAATAAAAAACTCTATATTCTAAATAGAGTTTTTTAATTAATAAGTTGTTCGAATGATATATTAGCGTTTATTTTAAACGATTCATTGTTTAAAGCAATTGCAGTATCTGCATCATCATCCATTAATTCATTTTCTCCTTCGTACCATTCAAAGAATACTCTAATTGTAAAAGTTCCGAACTCAAATTGTTCAACACTTTTGTCATATACCATTTGATCTTTAATAACATTATCAGTTAAATGATTAATATCTAGGGTATCGCCTTCAATATAATTATCAGGTAGTATAGCATATTTAGAAATTATCAAGTCGGGCATAGATTCATTTTCTAAAATTAGGTTTATAGAATAACTAAATGATACATCTACATTTGTTGGGTCAACTTTTATATCAAAGTATCCTTTTGATGAAGGTGCGATTGTGTTTGATGCTACATGCTCATGTTCTTCTATAGTAGGGACTATTGTTATTGTTGAATTAGTATTACTTGTAATGTCAGTGTTATCAACTAATATCTGCCATTTTGAAAATGGGGCATTGATATCTCCAGTAGTACTAGCTACATAACGAGAGTAAGTATTACTCATTAATGATAAACAAATAGATAATGATATTAATAATAATAACAATTTTACTTTTTTGCTCATAATAATGTCCCTTTCTATACTACAAGTATAAAACACAAGAAAAAAAATGACAATATATTTTGTAAAGTCGAGAGCAGAAAAGTGTAAAACTTTGTAAACGGCGTAAACGCGTCAGCGCTGTTGATACAACAAAATAAATAATTCGTTCAGATAAAAACCTGTAAACTTTTTTTATTAATATAGTAAAATGTTCTTTTTTTACATCTTGATTGTCTACTTAATATAGCAAAAAATCTTTCGACAAAATTCACCAAATTACATTGACAATTAAGCCTGATGTGATAATATAAATGTATATTACGATTAGGGTATCGCAATAGGATTATCACTTATAAAAGTGAAAAATAGAAAGAGGTTTATATGAAAAGCAATAACAAAAGACACGCAAGACGTGTCCGAAATTTGGTAATTATTTTTGCACTTACTGCAATTATAATATCAGTTTCAACCTATGCGTGGTTTATAGGAATGCGTACAGTAAATGTTTCAAGCTTTGATGTCGAAATTTCATCAACAGATAGTCTGTTACTATCACTTGATGGCGACAGATGGGACACTACTGTAGCTATTACTGCAGATAATTTTGATGATACAACTGTAGTATATGAAAACCATACAAATACATGGGGAGGAGCAGGATTAACGCCGATATCATCTGTAGGTGAGATGGATGTTACTAATTCAAGATTAAAAGTATTTGAAAAAGCAAGTTTAACAGCATCTCCTGGTGGATATAGAATTATGTCTAGCCGTGTAGATAATACTGGCGAAAAAGAATTAGGTGGATATGTTGCATTTGATTTATTTGTCAAAAACTTTTCTGGTAGACAATACATCAAAGATCTAAACTTATTAGATGAAGAAGCAATTTATCTAACAACTGATTCAGCGGTAAAAGCATCACTTGCTGGTGTAGGTGTAGAAAATACTGGTATTGAAAACTCAGTAAGAGTTGCATTTGCTCAAATTGGTAGAGTAGAAGCAACATCAACAGATATAGATGAAATAACAGGTATCACATGTAATGATGATGGAGAAGGAAATCCTTCTATAATTTCAGAAATAACAGGTATCTGTAGAACTGCTACTATTTGGGAACCAAATGATACTAAGCATGAAGAAAATGCTGTTAGATGGTATAACAAATCTTGTAAAGCAAGAACAGCAGCAGATATTATGGATAAAGATTCATTTTCAGGAGAATGTGGAACTGTAGCTAATGGAGTTGCATCTCCTACATATGCACTGAAACAAGCATTTGGATCAGATGCAATGGTAGATATTTATGATGGTGCAGCTTATAATGGTTATACTGAAACAGAAGAACTACAAGAAATGGATTACTTTACTGATACAATGAAAGTGAAAGAAGGAACTAGTCGTCAAGAATTATTTACCCTAGCTCCAAATAGTATTACTAAAGTAAGAGTATATGTATTTATTGAAGGACAAGATATAGATAACTATGATTTTGCTTCAATAGGTAAAAGTATAGTAGTTAATTTTGGATTTACTAAAGAAAGATTCACACCAAGTGATATTGAATATGATGGTCCAGATTTCCCATCGGGAGACACAACTAGACCTATGATTACACTTTTAGGTGAAGAAAATGTTACTATCCAAAAAGGAGAAGTATATAAAGATGCAGGAGCAACAGCTGAAGATGATGTAGACGGAGATTTAACTAGAAAAATTCAAGTTTTAAATCCAGTAAATACTAATGTTCCAGGAGTTTATAGAGTTACATATAACGTAAGCGACTGGCAAGGTAACTATGCATTACAAGTTGTAAGAACCGTAGAAGTAACCGAATAGAATAATAAAAGTAATCTTATAGGTTACTTTTTTTGTTGATTTTCATTCGACAAAAATCGCCAAATTCTATTGACAATTCACACTGATATGATAATATAAATATATATTACGATAAAGGGTATCGGAATAGTATATGTCGCTACAATTATAGTGATAAAAAAACAGAAGAAAGAGGTTTATATGGAAAAACAAGACAGAAGACACACAAGACGTGTCCGAAATTTGATAGTTATTTTTGTTTTAACGGCAATTATAATATCGATTTCAACTTATGCATGGTTTATCGGAATGCGTACAGTAAATGTTTCAAGTTTTGATGTTGAAATTGCATCTACTGAAAGTTTACTACTATCTTTAGACGGTAATAGATGGTCGCCAACAGTAAATATATCTGCTGATACATTTAATGACACAGATGTAGTTTATGAAGGTCACACAAATTCATGGGGAGGAGCAGGACTTGTACCGATATCTACAATTGGAGCAATGGATGCAACATCATCAAGAATGATTATGTTTGAAAAAGCAAGTTTAACTTCATCTCCTGGTGGATACAGACTAATGGCTAGTCGTGTAGACAATACTAAAGAACAAGAATTAGGTGGATATGTTGCTTTTGATTTATTCATCAGAAATTTTTCTGGAAGACAATATATTTCAGAACTTAATCCATTAGATGAAGAAGCAATTTATTTAACTACTGATTCAGAAGTAACTGTATCAGCAGCAGGAGTTAAAAATACAGGTATTGAAAACTCAGTAAGAGTTGCATTTGCTCAAATTGGTAGAGTAGAAGGTATATTAGCTGATTCTGATGAAGCAGTTGATATAGCTAAAATTACAGGTATTACATGTTCATCATCAGGTGATGTAACAGGTATCTGTAGAACTGCTAAGATTTGGGAACCAAATGATAGAGATCACGTAAATAATGCTATTGCATGGTATGAAAAATCATGTAAGAAAAGAACAGGTGAAACTGTAACTGATCCTACTTCGTTTGAAGGAGAATGTAATCCGGTAATTGACGGATTAGCTTATCCAACATATGCAGTTAAGGATGAAATAGCGGCTGAAGAAAATGTAGACATTTATGATGGACCTGCATATAACGGATATGAAACTACTAGTAAATTAGAATCTTATCCTTACTTCACAGATTCAATGAAATTATTAACAGGAACTAATCGTAAAGAATTTATTACTTTATCACCTAATAGTGTAACTAAAGTAAGAGTATATATCTTTATTGAAGGTCAAGACGTAGATAACTATGATTTTGCTTCAATAGGAAAAAGTATTGCTGTTAAATTTGGATTCACTAAACAAAGATACGATGAAGATGATATTGATTATGATGGCCCAGCAGTTAATGAAGGTTTAGGTCCTGAAGGAGCAGATCGTACTGCACCAATTATAACTATCGGTGGAGACAATCCAATGGTTGTTGAATTAGGAACAGAATTTGTAGATGGTGAAGTTAGTGCAAATGATAATGTTGATGGAGATCTTACTTCTTCAATCGAAAGAAGTGGAACAGTTAATACTGATGTAGCTGGCGAATATCAAATTATCTATAAAGTAACTGACGAAGCTCAAAACACAGCAACAAAAACAAGAAAAGTTATTGTTGAATAATAAAACCACAAAAAAACGAGTAATCTCGTTTTTTTTTGATTAATTAAATTTATTTATTGCTATATTAACTATTTTTGTAAACTC
>CAYUEQ010000012.1:1568-22004 GCA_964443805.1 uncultured Muribaculaceae bacterium | reverse complement strand
TAAAAACGAATAGTATGTATGGATTAAATAGTTATGAGAATTCTGATTCACATATAATGAAGAATATGGAATGGGGTGCAGTAGCATACCTTTCACATAGTAAATATGGAAAATATGGAAATGAAAATTATGTTGGAGAAAACAAACAATTATATATAAATAACTATGGAAGAGTAGAAGCGGAAGCTTATAAAACAGAAACAGGATGTTCAAGTGGGACTTTTAATGCAGGAAGAAATACAATAAGTTGTTCCCATCAGTATCCAGAACAAACATTAGAAGCAACAGGAGCAAGTGCCACTGGAAATATATATGGAGTGTATGATATGAGTGGTGGAGTCTGGGAATATGTAATGGGGCAAGTAGTTCAAAATGGAACTGAACTAGGAATATTTTTTTCAAGTCCCTCATCAGGTTCATGGGATACAATGCCTGAACTAAAATATTATGATAGTTATGAATACGATACAGATGTGTTAACACACGGAAGAGGATATTTAGGAGATGCAACAAGGGAGACATTAAAAACATTTGGCGCATCAGAAACAGGAGGATGGTATACAGATTTTTCTTCTTTTCCAAGTTCTGAAAATGTCTGGTTTCTTCGCGGGGGTTCTGCGGGCGAAGGTCTAAGGTCAGGAATTTTCGCGTACTATCGTAATTCAGGCTATCCGAGCTACTATGGTGGTTTTCGTGTCGTCCTAACACTTGAATAACTTCCACTTGTGCTTTTTTTAAATCTATCATATAATAAAAACATAAAAGTGATGACGGATCTGGCAAATCTCGAGCTATATAATAATAAAGTGATTCTCTAAGAGGATAAGTAGGGTGGAACCGCGTTGATAAAACGTCCCTATATATTCTTTTAGAGTTTTTGTTTTAGAGGAGGGAAATTATGTCTAAAATTAATATGGAAGAGTTAGTAAATTATTGTAAACAATATGGATATGTGTTTCAAGGAAGTGAAATATATGGAGGATTATCTAATACTTGGGATTATGGTCCTTTAGGTGTAGAACTTAAAAATAATATTAAGAAAGCTTGGATGAAAAAGTTTATTCAAGAAGATCCTAATTGTGTAGGACTTGATAGTGCTATTTTGATGAATCCTAAAGTATGGGAAGCATCTGGTCATTTAAAAACATTTAGTGATCCACTAATTGACTGTAAGAGTTGTAAGACTAGACATCGTGCTGATAAATTAATTGAAGATTTTTCTAACGGAGAAATTGAAGCTGGTGGATGGGAACATGATAAATTAATTTCTTTTATTAATGAAAATAAAATAGTGTGTCCTAAGTGTAAAAAATTAGATTTCACAGATATTAGAAAGTTTAATTTAATGTTTAAAACTTTTCAAGGTGTTACTGAGGAAGCCCAAAATACTATCTATTTAAGGCCAGAAACTGCTCAAGGAATATTTGTGAACTTCTTAAATGTTCAACGTGCACTTCGTTTGAAAGTCCCTTTTGGAATTGGTCAAGTAGGAAAAAGTTTTAGAAATGAAATTACTCCCGGACAATTTATTTTTAGAGTACGTGAGTTTGAACAAATGGAACTTCAGTTTTTTTGTAAACCAGGAACAGAATTGGATTGGTTTAAACATTATAAAGATTTTTGTTTAAATTGGATTACATCTTTAGGTGTTAATAAAGATAATTTAAGATATCGAGATCATACTAAAGAAGAGTTATCCTTTTATAGTAATGCTACATGTGATATAGAGTATAAATATCCATTTGGATATGGAGAATTGTGGGGAATTGCATCTAGAACTGATTATGATTTAACCCAACATCAAAATGTATCAGGACAGAATATGGAATATTTAGATCCAAAAACTAACGAAAAATATATCCCCTATGTTGTTGAACCGTCATTAGGTGTAGAACGTACTTTATTAATGTTTTTGTGTGATGCATATAAAAAAGAAAAATTAGAGAATGGAGATGAAAGAGAAGTACTAGCTATCCATCCTTATCTTGCTCCATATAAAGTTACTGTCTTACCACTTGCTAAAAAGTATCATAGCAAAAAAGCTAGAGAGATATATTCTTTAATAGCGAGTGAGTTTAATATTACATATGATGAATCTGGAAGTATTGGAAAAAGATATCGTCGTAGTGATGCAGTTGGTACACCATTTGCTATTACTATTGATGATGAAACTATAAATAATAATACTGTAACCGTTAGAAATCGTGATACTATGGAACAAATCATAGTAAATGTAGATAATCTTAAAGAATATATCCAGAAAAAACTCTCGTTTTAAGAAATAGTTGACTATTTCTTTTCTTTTTACCATAATTTAATTGATTAACTTTAAAAACTTTGATAGTATTAGAATATAACAATATGGAGGAATTTATTATGGCATTTAATAAACTTAGAAAAGTACTCTTCTCTGATGAAGAAGAAAAAATAGGTAGCGAAGATGATTTTTACGCAATTTCTGAAGATGAAGCTTTAAAAGAAGCAGATAAAACAGGAAGTAAAATGATTTTAATTGAGCCAAGAGCAAACTCTGAAAGTCAACAAATCGCTGATCATTTAAAGAATAGAAATAGTGTAGTTGTTAACTTAAAAAGAGTTACATCTGATCAAGCTAAAAGAATTATTGATTTTTTAAGCGGGTGTGTATATGCCATAGGTGGAGATCTTCAAAAAATAGGTGTTGGCATTTATTTATGTACACCTAGAAATGTTAATGTTCAAGGTAAAATAACTGAGGATTCAAATTTAAAGACTGAAAAAGAAGATAAAGATATTGAGTGGTAAAAAGATTTAGAGTATTGAGGTGCTTATGAAAAAATTTGATGTAAGCTTTCATGGCTACGAAAAGAAACAAGTTGATGAATTTGTTGATGAATTTACTGAAAACTACAGTAATCTTTTAGAAACTGTAAAAATAAGAGATATGGAAATTAATCAATTATCTGAAAAATTAGCATATTATGAAAAGATGGAAGCAACTTTGAATAAAGCGATATTTGTTGCAGAAGATGCTAGTACTCAAATTAAAAAAGTAGCAAGAGAAGAAAGTGAAACTATAGTAGACAATTCTAAAAGAAATGCTAATAGAATAATTAATAATGCTTTATTAAAAGCAGAAAAAATAGATGAAGATGCCCAAGACTTGAAAAGAAGAGTAGAGGTCTATAAAAGACGTTTAAAAGCTCTAATATCAGATCAATTTAATATAATAGAAGAAATAGATTCAATAGATTTATAAAATAAAATAAAACACTGCATGTGTTTTATTTATTTTTTACTAAAGATTTTCTTAATACTTGATTTTCTTTATTATAATCATTAGTGTATTGTTGAATATAATCTGGAGTTAAGAAATCTTCTAATTTATATTTTTTAATAATAGAATTACTTTGTTTATAATTAATTATTAACTCTTCCATAACTTCTTTTAGTAATGTGAATCCTTTTTCTTTATCCTCTTTAATTATATAATAGAATTTCATTGCTAGTAGTGTACTAAGTAAATATTTACTACTACCTAATATAGAATTAGCCATTTCAACAGAATAATATTCTTTGCTTGTACATCCACCTAAAAGAGGTGGTATAAATGAAAGAGGATCGTTTATTTTTTTCTTTAATTCAGTAAATTTAGTTGAAGATTTGGAAGCTAGTAATTCTTTTTCAACATAAGTGATAATATCTTCGTAATACAGTTTTTCATTATATGAATCATTAACAGGTAATGAAATGACAGTATTATTATCACCAAACATTTCTAATAAGCTCATTGCTGGATTAGTATTATTTAATGCAATACCAGGTTTCTCCATTACTGATAATATATTTTTTAAATATTTATTTTGAGTGTTTAAAAAATTGAATTTGCAAAGATTTACATCTAAATCTAAAGAGTCATAATTTTTTATAATAAAATCTAAACCTAGTAATTCGATTAACTTAGGAAAAAATTCCGAAAAGAAGTTTGAAATATTAAGTTCTTTTTCATAGTAGCTATTAATAGTATTAAAATTATCATTATGAGCAGATTCATGTAAAATATTAAGTAATGTATTTAAATACAAGTTCTCATTATAATTACATAAAATATGTCCTGTAGGAAATAGTCTACCAGTGTTATTTGTATAAACAGTATTATATGATTCTGTTAAAGTAATTATATCTTTACTTATTAATTTAGAAATTTTATCATTTTCTATAAAAGGTATAGAATTAAAAACTTTATTTCCTATTTCTATAATATTTTCAGTAGTTAATTGATTAAGATGATTTTTTATTAATGGATTATTAACATTTGTGGCAGTGTTTATTAAAGAGTTATTTTGAGTTAATTTCATAAATTCAATTAACAATTCTTGGGCCTGCTCATCAAATGTTTTAGTTAAGTTTTTTCTTAAACTCTTTTTTCTATCTAAATAATTCATTGTCCAATTAAGGCATTTTTCTATTTCTTTTTTATCTGGTAATTGCTGATCATTAATAGTTCTAGCAAAGAGTAAATCATTATATGATTTTAAACAAAAATATTTGGATGCTTTTTCTTCTTTAGTTTTTGGTTTCCATTTCTTTAATTCTTCTATTTCTTGCATTATTTTTTGAAAATTCCAATCTAATTTTGAACTTATCAAATAAACCCCTCCGTTTATAAATTAATTGCTTGCTATACTACCATAAACTTCCATAACTATCAATTATTATTAAATTGCTATAAAGTGATGTATAATAATATTTAGGTGTTACAAATGAATAAATTATTAATTATTGAAGATGATGAAACAATACGTATGGGGCTGAAGTATTACTTAGAAAATGAATTATTTGAAGTAATAGAAACTGCTTATCTTAATGAAGGACTAAAATTATTAAAAGAAACTAATATTGATTTAATACTACTAGATATCAATCTCCCAGATGGAAATGGCTTTGATAGATTTAATGAATTTAAAAACATTAAAGATATTCCAATTATATTTTTAACTGCTAAAGATGAAGAATTATCAATTATAAGAGGTTTAGATATGGGTGCTGATGATTATATAACTAAACCATTTAGAGCACGAGAATTAGTATCTAGAATTAATAATATATTAAGAAGAACTACTAAAAATGGAACTAATATTATTAACATTAATAATATTACAATTGATACTATTCAAGCTAAAGTAATTAAAAATGGTTCGGATTTATTTTTATCTAGTTTAGAATATAAAATATTGTTAATAATGGCGACTAATAAAAACAAAGTGTTTTCAAGAGAAGAAATACTTGCTGATATTTGGGATATAAATGAATCATATGTTAATGATAATACGCTTACTGTCTATATTAAAAGAATAAGAGAAAAGATTGAAGATGATCCTAAAAATCCTCAAATAATTAAGACAGTTAGAGGGTTAGGTTATAAAATTGATGAATAAATTATATTTAAAAATTACTTTATTATTTGTAGTATTTCTTTTAATTGGACTTTTTATAAATTTTAAAATCTATCAAGAGCATGAAAAAGAATTATATTATGTTAATAATAAAATAATTGCTAATATTTTAGATAAACATCCAGAATTACAAGATGAAATTATATCTTTAATGACAACTGATATTGATGTGTCGAATGTATTAAATAAATATGGAATTGATGAATACAGTGATATAAATTATTTAAGGGAAAATAATCAATATAAACAAAAAATAATATATTATAATTTAGGTTATTTACTAATTTTAATATTAACAATTTATTTGTTAATAACTTATCATAACTATAAATTTAATAAAAAGATTACAAGAATAAATAAATATATGAATAAAGTCTTAAATGGAGATTATAGTATTGATATTCGTGATTATCAAGAAAACAAATTAAGTTTACTTAAAAATGATATCTATAAATTAGTAGTTAGATTAAAAGAACAAAGTGATAGAGAACAAGAAGATAAAATATATTTAAAAGACTTTTTATCTGATATATCTCATCAATTAAAAACTCCGCTTACTAGTATGTATGTTATAAATGATATCTTAGAAAAAGAAAAAGATGAGAATAAAAGAAAAGAGTTTTTACATAAAAATAAAATTCAACTAGAAAGAATAGAGTGGTTAATTAGTAGTTTACTAAAAATGTCTTTACTAGATAGCGGAACAACAAAATTAGTTAAAACTGATGTTAATATCAAAGATTTGATAAATAAATCTCTAGAGCCGATAAATATTAGATTAGACCTTAAAAATATAACTATTAATATGACGGGAGATTCTAATATTTACTATAAGTTAGATTTTAATTGGATGGTAGAAGCTTTATTAAATATCTTGAAAAATAGTTATGAATATACGCAAGAGGGTGGAAATATTAATGTTTTCTATGAAATTAATCCTCTATATTTAATGATTAAAATAAGTGATAGTGGAATAGGAATAAAAAAGTCAGAAATAAATAATATATTTAAAAGATTTTATAAGGTTAATAAAAATAGTGAAGGTGTTGGTATTGGACTTAATATGGCCAAAAAGATTATTGAAATGCATGATGGACAAATAACAGTTAAAAGTACACCTCAAACTGGTACTACTTTTGAAATAAAATTTTATAAACAAGTAGTATGACAGAATTGTAACTATAAAAGTCATTTTAATGTAATAAATATTTAGTATGATAGTAAATATAAAAGGAGAAAATATGAAATTATTAGAAGTTAAAAATTTAACAAAAATCTACGGTAAAGGAAGAACTAAAGTTCATGCTTTAGATGATGTATCTTTTTCAGTAGATAAAGGAGAATTTGTTTCGATAGTAGGTGCTAGTGGAAGTGGTAAAAGTACACTATTACATATTCTAGGGGGTGTTGATAAACCAACTAGTGGAAAAGTATATGTCGATAATGAAGATGTTTATAAACTAAATGAAAATAATTTAGCTATATTTAGAAGAAGACAAGTAGGCCTTATATATCAGTTTTATAATTTAATACCAATATTAAATGTAACTGAAAATATAACACTGCCAATTTTACTAGATAATAAAAAAGTTGATCAAGATTACTTAAACGAAATACTTAAAACTCTTGGTTTAGCAAATAGATTAAATCACTTACCTAATGAATTATCAGGTGGAGAACAACAACGCGTTTCAATTGGAAGAGCATTAATGAATCGTCCAGCTATCCTGCTTGCAGATGAACCAACAGGGAATTTAGATACTAAAAATAGTGAAGAGATAGTTGAGTTATTAAAACTATCAAATAAAAAATATAAACAAACTATTATTATGATTACTCATGATCCCGCTTTAGCTCTAGTAGCTGATCGTATTATTACTTTAAGTGATGGTAAGATTATCAGTGATGAGGTAAATAAAAAATGAATGTCTTAAATAAATTAACAATCAAGCATTTAACGATGAATAAAAAAAGAACGATTGTTACGATAATAGGAGTTATTCTATCAACTGCATTAATGATTGGGATTGGACTTCTGGCATCATCAATTCGTGACTATATGGTTAAAGAGGTTATTGTAAATAATGGTAATTATCATGCAAGTATTAAAGAGTTAACAGCTGATAATATAGAAAATGTTAAAAGTTATGATTCAGTTAAAAAAGTAAGTTATGAAAAAGGGATAGGATTTGCATATTTAAAAGAAACTAAAAATGAAGCTAAACCATATCTATATATTAATAGTGTTGATAAAAATTTCTATGATTTATTAAAATTAACTGAAGGAAGATTTCCAGAAAATGATAATGAAATTGTAATATCTGATCATATAATAGATAATGCTGAAGTAAATTATCAAGTAGGGGATATATTAAGTCTAGATATTGGAAATAGATTAATACATGATGAAGAAATATTAGATAACATTAGTTTAAATACTACTTATGAATTAACTGATGATGAGATAAGTGAAAAAAGAGTAGATGAAACATTAAATATAAAATATAAAAAAGATTATGAAGTAGTAGGAATTGTTGAAAGAAGTTTTACTGAAAGTTATGATGCCGCGGGTTATACAGTATTTACAATACTTGATAACTTAGATGATGGTGAATATAAAGCTTATATTGAATATGAAAAATTAAAAGATGTTAGAGAAAAAACAGAAGTAATTGCTAAAAGTTTAGGAATTGAAGAAACCAATCAAAATTTAGTTAGGTATAATGAAAATCTTCTTAGTTTAGCTGGTGAAAGTAAATACGATAATTTTAATACTTCAGTAGCTGCTATTATAGTAATAACTTTAAGTTTAATTTCTATAGCATGTATTATGGTTATATATAACTCTTTTGCAATCTCGGTAATGGAGCGAAAAAAACAGTTTGGATTATTTGCAAGTATTGGTGCAACTAGAAGGCAACTAAAAAAGACAGTGTTTTTTGAGGCGTTCATAGTTGGAGTAATAGGAATAATCTTAGGATTATTAAGTGCACTTTTTGGTATTGGTGTCGTCTTAAAAATAGCAAATCATTTACTAATTGATATGTTTGTCTTAGAACTAGACTTAGTTATCTATCCATTATTTATAGTAATACCAATTCTATTCATGATAATGGTACTTACAATATCAGCACATCTACCTGCAAAACGAGCTAGTAGGATAAGTCCAATTGAAGCAATTAGATTAAATGATGATATTAAAATAAAAAGAAAAAAATTAAAAACACCAAAACTAATAACAAAAATATTTGGTGTTGAAGGAGAAATAGCACTCAAAAGTATTAAAAGAAATAAGAAAAAATATCGAATAACAATTATATCTCTATTTATAAGCATTGTTTTATTTATATCTTTTTCAAGTTATATAAATTATATAATTGGAGGATCTAGAATATCTATGGATGTTATAGATTTTGATATGCATATAACGGGTAATGCTGATCTTACCGATAGTGAGAATTTATATAAAGATTTAAAAAACATCTCTGGGATAACAAATACTATTATGTATAACACAACTAATTCTATAATTGATAAAAAATTATCTCCCTTTTATACAAATCAATATAAAAAAGCTTTAAATGAATATAATGATGCATATGAAATTATAGAAGAAGAAAGAGAAAATGTTTTATTAATGAAACTAGATCAAGAAAATTATAAGAGTATAAAAAAACAACTAAATTTAAAAGAGGATAAAGTAATACTAGTTAATAATTATAATTTTTCTTATTATTTAAATGACAATAAGAAAAGCAAAACTGGCATTAAATTTAAAAATGTTTCAAATATTAAATTCAATTCAGTTTTAGAGGTACATCACGAAGAAAAAATAATTAAAAAAGAAATATTCAAGTTTAGTGATTTAATCGAACTAAAAGAAATTCCATTATTTATTGAAGAGTTTACGAGTCCAATGTATAGCGCTGTCTTAATTGTACCAGAAAGTATATTTAATGATATAAATCATAAAATGTCAAAAATCATAAGTTCTATGAGTGATAAATTTTCACATTATAATGACTTTACAATAACATTTAATTATATAGAAAAAGAAGAAGCTATTAAAGTAATAGATAAATACAAAGAATTTGATAAAAATTTATATTACTTTAATGTAAAAGAAGAACAACAAATGTTAAAGAACATCTTAATTGTAGTTAATATCTTAGTCTATGGATTTATTACTTTAGTAACATTAATTGGAGTTACTAGTGTATTTAATACTATAAATACAAGTATGTTACTCCGTAAAAAAGAATTTGCAATACTCCGAAGTATTGGACTTTCACCAAAAGGATTTAATAGAATATTGCAGTTTGAAACTTTAATATTTGGCTTTAAATCACTACTATATGCTTTACCTGTATCATTTGGAATTATCTATCTAATACATATAAGTATGGATGAACTAGTGGGATTTGGTTCTATAATGATTCCATGGAAGGCTGTTATTACAGCAATAGTAGGTGTATTTGTTATAGTTGCTATAACTATGATTTATGCAACAAAAAAAATAAAAAAAGAAAACATCCTAGAAGCAATAAGAGAAGAAAATATTTAATTTTCTTTTGTATATTAGAACAATTATAAGTTTATATAAAAAACATTAGAATTTATTAACTCTAATGTCTTTTTTTAAAACAAGATTTACATCTTCATCATATGATGTTTGTGTTTTAAGATAATTTCTTAACTCTATTAATTCTTCTTTTTTATTAGTTTCGGTTTGATGATCGAAGTTATGGTTTGTGATTATATATTTATTTTTATCACTAACAGATTCATGATAATGACAATCAAAAGTGGGATAACTTATGTCGATGTCTGAAGATATAAGATAAGCAGTTGATCCAGTAGGGTAAGCTTCAAATGATTTTTTTTCATTTTCAGTTAATGGAATTAAACAATCCATTGCATCTAGTTGTCTTGTTACTCTCTCATAATTATAATTATATTCTTCTTTACTTTGTAATACTCCGATAATATTAAAAATAGGTATAAAGTAAGATATTTTACTTCTTTTTTTATCATAAATACTTAAATTATGATTATATTCATTTAATTTTTGTAAATTAATTTTATAAC
Source organism: uncultured Muribaculaceae bacterium (assembly GCA_964443805.1). GTDB lineage: Bacteria > Bacillota_I > Bacilli_A > RF39 > UBA660 > CAYUEQ01. Next base: position 11,481 of record CAYUEQ010000012.1, on the reverse strand, counting down.
CCGTATTTAATACATCCTTGAATAATTGGCTTTCTTTAAAACTCTTTATTCCAACACTTACTCCTATAGTAGTTAAATGGAGTGATAATAATACTGCATATATCATACAATCCTCCTAAATTAATTTGATGAATATAGAGTAACAAATAGAGTTTAACTTGTCAATAACAGGACTGTAGGATTTCCTAGATATGAATTTCTGTAAACTGCTAAAGTAAATTCCTATTTATATAAAATTAACTTGTTAAAAACAAACTTATTAACATATATTTAATAAGGGTGGTTTTATGTTACTAACATTGTTAAATATATTAAAAGATATGCTATTTTTTACTGGGTCTTATTCTAACAAAGTCTTTCCAGAACCTTTGTCTTCAGAAGAAGAGGCAAAGTGTATAAAGTTGATGTTAGAAGGGGATAGAGAAGCTAGAAATAAATTAATTGAACATAATCTAAGGCTAGTTGCACATATTGTTAAAAAGTTTGAATCTAAAACAACTGAAAATAGTGATTTAATAAGTATTGGAACGATTGGTTTAATAAAAGGGATAGATAGTTATTCAACTAAAAGAAAGACTAAAATAACAACTTATGCAGCTCGATGTATTGAGAATGAAATATTAATGTATTTTCGTTCTAATAAAAAAAATAGCGGAAATATTAGTTTAAATGATTCAATTGGTTTTGACAAAGAAGGTAATGAAATTAATTTGATAGAAGTATTGAAAGATAATACTGAAGATATTGCTGACCAACTACATCATAAAGATAATATTCAATTATTAGCAAAGTATATAGATTTATTAACTCCAAGAGAACGAGAAATAGTTATTAAAAGATATGGATTAAATAATAAAAAAGAAAAAACTCAAAAAGTAATAGCAAACGAAATGGGTATATCTAGAAGTTATGTTTCTAGGATTGAAAAAAGAGCTGTTACTAAAATTTTAAGAGAATTTATTAAAAGTAAAAATGATTTATAGTTTATTTTTACTTTTTAATGTTTGAGTGTTTAAATTTATGAATAAATAAGGTATAATTAGGTAAGAAATGGTGGTTTTTATGGATAAGTTTGTACCAGATGTTTATCAAAAAAGTATTTATACTATAAATTATGAAAAATTATTAGATTCAGGAATTAAGTGTCTATTATTTGATTTGGATAATACTATTGCACCTTTATCTATAAAAAAACCTAATAATAAAGTTAAAAATTTATTTGCAGAATTAAAAGATATGGGTTTTAAAGTTATCCTTATTAGTAATAGTGGTAAATCAAGAGTTGAAGTTTTTAAAGATTATTTAAATGTAGATGCAGCTCATTCGGCGATGAAACCTTTTAAACATAAATATAATAAAATCATGAAAATGTATGGTTTTAAAGATGTAGAAATAGCAGCAATAGGTGATCAGTTTTGTACAGATATTTTAGGTGCTAATAGAATGGGAATTACTAGTATTCTAATAAACCCAATTAGTAATTTTGATTTTTTTGGAACTAAGTTTTTTCGCTATTTAGAAAAAAAGATTTTTTCGTATTTATATAAAAAAGGTATTTTAGAAAAAGGAAAATATTATGATTAAATGTATTGGTTGTGGAATTGAAATACAACATGAAAATCAAGATAAAACAGGTTATAGTCCAAAACTAAATGCTAAATACTGCAAAAGGTGTTTTAAAATAAAACATTATAATAATGCATCAGTTACAACAGTAGATAAAGAAAAAGAAGAAATAATAAATATTATTGAAAAAACAAATAATCATGTTATTTTTGTTGTTGATTTTTTAAATATTAACTTGGAGATAATAAATACTTTTAAACAAATAAATAATCCTAAGACTCTTATTGTAAGTAAATTAGATTTAATGGCTAAAAATATTAAATTAGAAAGAATTAAAAATATTGTTTTAGAGGTATATAAACTAAATACAGAAATATTGTTTATAAGTTCTTTAAAGAAAAACACTTTAAGAGAGTTAACTAATTATTTAAATAGAAATAATTATTCTACTAATTATGTGGTAGGGTATGTAAACGCTGGTAAGAGTAGTTTAATAAATGCTTTATATGAATTAAACAATGATGAAAAATCTATTATAACTACAAGTAATGTTCCAAATACTACATTAGATTTTATTACGATGAAGATAACAGACAATTTAGTTTTAATCGACTCACCAGGATTTGCAATAGATAAAAGTTTATTAAATACCCAAGAACTAATAAAAAAAGTTAATCCTAAAAAAACTATTAAACCAATTACTTATCAAGTAAAACCTGAAAGCGGAATAATAATTGAAAATAATATAAAATTATTTAATGAAACAAATATCAAAAATAGTTGGACATTTTATATGAGTAATTTAATAGAGATAAATAAAATATTTAAATTTGAAGATAAAGATTATATAATTATTGATGTTCCAGAAAACAGTGATTTAATAATCAAAGGATTTGGATTTATTAATATAAAAGAATCATCAACTATCAAAATATCTAATTTAGATAAAGAATTAATAGAAGTTAGAAAATCGATATTTTAGGAAGTAGGAAGTATGAATAAGATTAAAGTAATGGATGAACTACTAGCTAACAAAATAGCAGCTGGAGAAGTGGTTGAAAAATGTTCATCTGTAGTTAAAGAGTTAGTAGAAAATAGTATTGATGCTGGTGCAGATAATATTAAAATTGAATTAATTGCATCTGGTATCAAAGAAATAAAAATAATTGATAATGGGAGTGGAATGACAAAAGAAGATGCCATCTTAGCTTTTGATCGTCATGCAACTAGTAAAATTAAAAATGAAGCTGATCTTTTTTTTATCAATTCTTTAGGATTTAGAGGAGAGGCATTACCATCAATTGCATCGGTTTCAGAAGTAATATTAAAAACTTCAACTGGGGAAGTTGGAACTGAAGTATTTATTAAAGGTGGAAAGCTTTTAAAGACTGAAAATAGCGATGCTAGACAAGGGACTACTATTACTATTAAAAACTTGTTCTTTAACACTCCAGCTCGTTTAAAGTACTTAAAGAGTGAACAATCAGAACTTAGTAATGTTATTACATTGTTAGAAAAGATAGCGCTATCTTATCCAGAGGTAAAAATACTTTTAACTAATAATGATAAAGAAATCTTACAAACATCAGGCAGTGATAACTTACTTAAAACAATTCATGAAATATATGGGATAAATGTATCTGAAAATATGATTGCAATTAAAAATAAAAACGACGATTATGAAATAGAAGGGTTTATTTGTAAACCAGAGATTTTAAAATCTAATCGTAATCATTTACATACGATAGTTAATGGAAGAATTATTAAAAACTTAGATTTAAATAGGATTATAAATGATGCCTATTATACTTATAAACCAGATAATAAATTTCCAATTGTAGTTATTCATATTAATTGTGATCCAACTTTAATTGACGTCAATATTCATCCTACTAAACAAGATATTAAATTTAGTAAAATGAATGAATTAAGTGAATTAGTTAATAAAACAATAAAAACTGCATTATATGATAGTTTATTAATTCCAACTATGAAAGAAAATAAAACTACTGAATATGAAATAAATGAAAAAAATTTAGAAATTAAAGAAGAACAAATTAAATTTGATTTTATTCAAGAGGATAAAAATGAGTTAAATTCTAATGAAGAAAAGGTTTCTAATAAACAAATTAAAAGATTAGAGTTATATCCAGCAGGTTTAGTGCTTGGTACTTATATAATTGCTCAAAACGATGAAGGAATGTATATAATTGATCAACATGCTGCTCAAGAAAGAATCAATTATGAAAAATACTTAAAAGCATTAAAAGATTCTAAAGTTAGTTGTATCGCTAGTATGTTTCCAGTAACAATTGAATTATCAACTAGTGAGGCATCTATATTAAAAGAAAATATCGAAGTATTAATTAATATGGGAATTATGATTGAAGAGTTTGGAATAAATACATTTGTTATTAAAGAGCATCCATCTTGGTTAAAAGTCGGCTATGAAGAAGAACAATTAAGAAAAATTGTTGATTTAGTTATTGTAAATAAAGACAAATTTGATGTAGTTAAATTTAATGAAAATATTGCTATAACTCTTGCTTGTAAAATGAGTATAAAAGCAAATATGAGTATAACTCTAGAAGAAATGGAAGAACTAATTCAAGATTTAGTTATGTGTGATAATCCATATAACTGTCCTCATGGACGGCCGACAATAATTACATTTACTAAATACGAATTAGAAAAAATGTTTAAAAGAGTTATGTGAAATAAAAATATAAGTTTATTTTATTAATAAGAATGTTGTATTCATTTTAGAAAGTATGGTTTGTTATGAGTGAAATGAAATTTTATGATTTAAATACTGTTGAAGATAATTTAATTAGTAGGGTAGTAATTATAAGTAAATACAAAAATAAGTGGGTTTTTTGCAAGCAAAAAGGTAGAGATACATGGGAAATTCCTGGAGGTCATATTGAAGAAGGAGAATCATGGTTAGAAGCAGCTAAACGAGAATTATACGAAGAAACAGGTGCTACTAAATCAGAAATAAAACCAATTTGTCTATATGCAATTTCAAAATACGGATTGCTTTGTTACGCAGAAATTGAAGAACTTAGTAAGTTACCAGATTCAGAAATAGATAAAGTAGCTTTATTTGATCAACTTCCAGATAATTTAACATATCCTTGGCACTTAGATTTTTTAAAAAAAGTAGAAGAAAAAATACATCTTAACTAGTAAATAAATTTAGATTTATCTAAAAATAATTTTACATCAGTAATTAGAAATGATAAAATAATTTTTAATTGATGGAGATGATTTAATGATTACATGTATTGTTGGACCAACAGGAGTTGGTAAGACAAAAGTAGCAGTAGAACTTGCTAAAGCTCAAAAAGCAATTATTATAAATTGTGATGCAATGCAAGTATATAGAGGATTAGATATTGGTACTGCGAAAGTTACAGAAGAAGAAAAAGAGGGGATACCTCATTATTTATTTGATATAGCTGATGTTAATACTAATTATACTGTTTATGATTATCAAAAAGATTTAAGAAAAATTTTAGATGAAAATAAAGATAAAAATATAATCATAGTTGGAGGAACAGGTTTTTATTTAAAAGCAGGATTATTTGATTATAAATTTAAAGAAGAGGAAAAAATCGAAGATTTAAGTCATTTAACTAATGAAGAATTATATGAACAAGCCATCAAAAAAGATAAAAATCATAAAATACATATTAACAACCGAAGAAGATTAGAAAGATTTGTTCAAAGAGAAGAAGTGGAAGCAAATCCTATTAAGTTATATGATGCTACTATAATTGGTTTAACTACTGATAGAGAAGTCCTTTATGAAAGAATTAATAAAAGAGTAGATATAATGTTTGAACAAGGTCTTTTAGAAGAAGTAAAATATTTTTATGATAATAATATTCGCTCTAAAGCGATATTAACAGGTATAGGGTATAAAGAATTATATTTATATTTTGATAAAAAAATATCTTTAGACGAAGCTAAAGATTTGATAAGACAAAAGTCTAGACATTATGCTAAAAGACAATATTCTTGGTTTAATAATCAAATGGATGTTAACTGGGTTCTAGTTAATTTTGATGATATAAATCAAACAATTAAAGAAATTAATCAGTTAATAAACTCGCGATAGACTAGATAATCAAAGGTATGGTATTCCATATCTTCTTTATGTAAACTTTCTGTATCGATTAAGAAAAAATTATGTATTAAAATATTTTGTCCATCTTCAGTAATAGGATCATCCCAAGTTAAGTCTAAATGTTTCCATTCATCATTTATATATACTGCGTTCCAAACATGAGTTTTACTAGCTATTTTATAATTAGGAATTCTAAATTTGTATAAGAATAAAGCCATAGCATCACTATAACCACTACATAAAGCTTTGCCATTTATTAAGGAACCAATTGCAGTATTTACTGCAGAATGATTTTGTAGTTTTTCAACTGCTTCTGTGTCATAAACAGTATTATTTATAATATAATCATGAATAACTCTTATTTTTTCTTCTAAGGTCATTTCATCTAAGATGTTTTTGTTAATTATATTATCAACTGCTTTATTTAATTCATCTATTTGCTCTTGACTATAAAGTTTAGTTAATCTAAAAGTAATTTCACCAGAATTATCATATGAAGTTTTAATATTTTTAAAGCTATTAAAAGGATGAATAAAGTTGTTAATATTGGTTAATAATATTTCATCATTTGTAATTTTCTTTATATCAGTTATACAGTCTGTATATTCAGCAGGGCAATAAAAAGTAAATGTCTCCCAGCCATTATTTAAAGTAGAATAGATTATATTAAGTAAATCTTGATAACTATAGGGGATAAAATTATTATTTAACTTTACAAATTCAAAAGAATAATCTTTTGTATACTTGTTTGCATCATTAATAACTATAGTTGGTTTTTTTTCTAAAACTTTAGCAAAAGAATTTGTAATGTTATTTATATTAAACAAGACCATTAATAAAACAAAACATAATAATGAAGGCAGTAATAGTCTTTTAAAGTTTATTTTCATTTGTATCACCACTTCAATATTATCATAAAAAAATTGAAGTATAAATACATTACTTCAATTCTTTAACTTTTTTATTTAATCTTGATTTCTGACGATCTGCTTTATTTTTACTCATTAATTTTTTACCAACTGCAATATCAATATTTTTTTGAACTAAATTTAAATATTCAGTCGCTTTTTCATAATCATTTTCCAAAATAGCTTTTTCACAATTTTTAATCGCATTTTTTACTTTTGCTTTATACATATTATTTTGCGGAGTTTTTGTTGCGATAGATTTAATATTCTTTTTTGAACTCTTTAAATTTGCCATTTCATCCCTCCTCGTACAATTTCAATTTTATCAAAATTACAAATTAAAAGCAATTGTTTTAAATTATTGGTTGATGTATAATAAAATTAATTTAACTAAATACATATCAAGAAGCATACTTTTTGATAGAAAATATAAATGTTTTATGAGAAAGGAAGTAATATGAAAACAATAAAAATAATAGGCAGAATATTTGCTACTGTATTTGCTATTTCTCTTTTTGCACTAATAGTAGGTGGAACTACACTTGTTATTGCAATTAAATTCATCTCAAAAGATAATATAAGTCTTTTTGTTCAAGAGATGGATGTTGGAGAAATAGTAATAGAAACGGATAACAACGGTAAAAATAAAACATTAAAAGATAAAATAAAAGAAAAATATACTTATGAACAAGTAGATCCGAGAATAACAGAAAACTTACTTGATATTCCTGAAGTTAAAGAAGTAATTGGTAATTTAACTGGTGAATATGTAGAATATATATTAAATAGAAGAGTCCAACCAAAAATTGATGATGAAGAAATCGATTATGTTATTAACTCTGATAATTTACAAAAAGTACTTAATAAAGAAATAACAAAAAAAGATAAAACAGATATAAAGAATATTTTAACTGAAGTTCAATATGAATTTAATGAAATAATTGAAAATGAAGAATTAAAAGAAAATTATTTAAATCTACCTGCTAAACAAATTAATTTAATTAGTTATTTTCTATCACCTAGTATTATATTTATAATAATTTCATCGATTATTTGTATAATAATATTATTGATGTTATGCATCTTTAATTTACACAAAAGTTTATTATGGGTTGGAATACCAACGTTTATATCAGGTTTAGTACTATTGTTTTTAGGAGCATTTTCGGGAGCTTTAATTAAAGTATCTAGTTACTATAATTTAAATTATAATTTAGATGTTTTTGTCCAAAAGATTCTTAAATATTTCATCATCAGTGGTGGAATAGTTATCGTACTTGGAATTACTCTAATAATTATTTATTACATAATTAAGGGAAAAGACACAAAAAAAGAAGAAAAACCAAAACCTAACATAGGTAATAAATTTTGTTTGAAGTGTGGAGCGGTTGTAACAACTGAATATTGTGTTAATTGCGGTGAAAAAAGTAATCAAGATATTTGACAAAGCATAAATTAATGATATAATCTCTTATAGAAAAGCAGATGAGGAAACGGGCGATATATAAAATATAAAGAGAACCAAACATAGTGCTGAGAGTTTGGATATTAAGTATATTGTAAATCACTTCCAATGCGATTGTCTGAAAAATTATTAGGACATACCGGTTTACTGACGTTATTAAGTAATGAGTATAAAAAAGGTGGTACCACGACATTTTCGTCCTTTGCGAAGATGTCTTTTTATTTTAAAAAAGGAGATATTATGAAAAAATTTAAAGAATTAAACAAAAGAACTTACAGTGAAGTAGAACAAGAAATAAGAAGTTTTTGGAAAAAAGAAGATATATTACAAAAAACAATCGATAATAGAAAAGATAGTGAAAACTTTGTTTTTTATGATGGACCAGCAACAGCAAATGCTAAAGCAGGGCTTCACCACATGCTTGCTAAGTTATTAAAAGATTCTATTTGTAAATATAAAACTATGCAAGGATATCGAGTACTTAGAAAAGTAGGGTGGGATACACATGGACTTCCTGTTGAACTAGAAGTAGAAAAAGAACTAGGATTTAATAACAAACAAGATATTGAAAAATATGGAATTGAAAAGTTCAATAAAAAATGTAAAGAAAATGCTTTTAAATATTCGGCTTTACTAGGAGACTTAACAGAAAAAATGGGACAATTTATTGATATAGAAAATGGTTATATTACTTATAAAGATGACTATATTGAAACATGTTGGTGGATTCTAAAAAAGATTTTTGATGAAGGATACTTTTATCAAGGAAATAAAATATTACCATACTGTCCAAGATGTGGAACAGGACTTGCAACTCATGAGGTTGCTCAAGGGTATGAAGAAATTACAACTGATACCGTTATAGTTCCATTTAAGAAAAAAGAGGAAAATGTTTACTTCTTAGTTTGGACAACTACTCCATGGACACTAATTTCCAATGTCGCGCTATGTGTTAATCCTGATGAAAAGTATATTAAGGCATCGGCTAAAGGACATAAATTTATTGTTGCAGAAAAATTAGCAAAACAAGTATTAGAAGAATATGAAGTATTAGAAACATATACTGGTAAAGATTTAGAACATACAGAATATGAACAACTACTTCCGTTCTTAGAGGTTGATAAAAAAGCATTCTTTGTAACATGTGATGACTATGTAAGTATGGATGATGGAACTGGAATTGTTCATATCGCACCAGCATTTGGTGAAGATGATAATAACATAGGTAGAAAATATAATTTACCGACCCTAAACCCAGTTACTGAAGATGGAAAATTCAATGATGGACCATGGAAAGATACTTTAGTATTTGAAGCTGATTTAGATATAATTAAATGGCTTAAAAATGAAGATAAACTATTTAAAAAACAAAAAGTTAAACATAACTATCCACATTGTTGGAGATGCCACACACCACTGATTTATTATTCAAAACCATCTTATTACATAGAAGTAACTAAGATTAAAGATCAGTTAATAGAAAATAATAAAAAAGTTAATTGGTATCCATCATATGTTGGTGAGAAACGTTTTGGTAATTGGTTAGAAAACATTAATGATTGGGCGATATCTAGAAATAGATATTGGGGAACACCATTACCACTTTGGAAATGTAATGATTGTAATCATGAAATAATGATTGGATCTAAAGAAGAATTAAAAAACAAGTCAATAAATAAAATAACTACTGATATCGAATTACACCGTCCATATGTTGATGATGTAGCTATAAAATGTGATAAATGTAATTCAGAAATGAAAAGAGTTACAGATGTTGTAGATGTGTGGTTTGATTCTGGAGCAATGCCATTTGCTCAATATCATTATCCATTTGAAAATAAA
>CAYUEQ010000012.1:0-1538 GCA_964443805.1 uncultured Muribaculaceae bacterium | reverse complement strand
TCGCACCATATAAAAATGTTTTAGTAAATGATTTATTACTAGATAAAAATGGTAAAAAGATGAGTAAATCAAAAGGAAATACTGTTGAACCATTTAAAGCAATGGAAGAATACTCAGCAGATGCAGTAAGATGGTACCTACCGTATATATCACCAGTATGGACGCCAATTAAGTTTGATATGAATGGTTTAAAAGAAGTATATTCCAAATTCTTTAATCCACTTAAAAACACTTATAACTTCTTCTGTTTGTATGCAAATACTGACAAAATAGATATTGAAAAATGTAATATTCCATATGAAGATAGAGAAGAAATAGATAAATGGTTACTATCAAAATATAATCAACTAATAAAATATGTTACTGAATCATTTGAACAATATGATTTAAATAAAGTAGTACGTAGCATAACTGATTTTGTCTCAGAAGACTTATCTAATTGGTATATCAGAAGAAATAGAAATAGATTCTGGGATAGTGAATTAAATGATTCTAAAAGATCTGTTTATATAACAACTTATGAAGTATTAGTTGGGCTATCTAAATTAATCGCTCCAATAATTCCTTATTTATCAGAAGAAATATATCAAAAATTAACTAACGAATTCTCAGTCCATGTTACTGATTTTCCAAAAGTAAATAAAGAACAAATAAATGAACAACTAGAAACTAAAATGGATTTAGTTAGAAGTCTAATTAGTATCGGAAGAATGGTTAGAGAAGAAAATAAAATTAAAGTTCGCCAGCCGTTATCAGAAGTACTAATAGATGGAAAAAATAAAAAAATTATTAATGACTTAGAAGATTTAATCTTAGAAGAACTTAATGTTAAAAATGTTACATACGTAGAAGATTTATCTAAATACGTGAACTTTCATGTAAAACCAAATTACAAAGAAGTAGGAAAGATATTTGGTCCAGCTATTAAAGAATATGCGCAAAAATTAGAACAATTATCTAAAGAAGAAATAAATAAATTACAAAACAAACAAGCCATAACTCTAAATATAAATAATGAAGATTATGAGATAAATGAAACTATGGTAGATATTAGAATCTTAGAAAAAGAAGGATTTAATGTTGGGATGGAAAATAACAACTTTATAATTTTAAATACTGAAATTAATGAAATTCTAGAATTAGAAGGCAATGCAAGAGAATTAATTTCTAAAATTCAAAATATAAGAAAAGAAAAAGATTTAAATATTACTGATCGAATAAATATATATTATGATTGCGATGATATTTTTGATAAAACCATTACAACATTTAACGACTATATCAAAACTGAAACACTAGCAATAGATATTATTAAACAAAATAATGTAACGACAATCTATGATTTAAATAATCATCAAGTGAAACTAGAAATAGAAAAAATATAAATTTAGTTGATAAAATGAAAGCGACAAATGTCGTTTTTGTTTTTGTTGAAATAACTCTACAAAACTGATAAAATTTACATAGTAAAAGGAGGATAAAAATGAAGAAATATAAAGTACCAATAATTATATCAATCATCACTTTTATCCTCTTTT
>CAYUEQ010000011.1:0-22607 GCA_964443805.1 uncultured Muribaculaceae bacterium | reverse complement strand
GATAAATATTAAAGAAAATGAACAATTAAGTATCTTAAATCATAGTTGTGCTCATCTACTAGCTCAAGCAGTAAAACGTTTGTATCCAAATGCTTTATTTTGGGTTGGTCCAGTAGTTGAAGAAGGATTTTACTACGATATTGACTTAGGAGACATTACAATAACAGAAGAAGATTTACCGGCAATTGAAAGAGAAATGAAAAAAATTGCTAAAGATGGTAAAAGAATATATCGAGAAGAATTAACCAAAAAAGAAGCAATAATTAAATTTAAAGATGATCCATATAAAATAGATTTAATTAATAATATGGAAGATGATATTGTCAGTATTTATAATCAAGGAGAATTTACTGATCTTTGTCGTGGACCTCACGTTGATACTGTTAAAGTTTTAAAACACTATAAATTATTAAAAGTAAGTGGTGCTTATTTTAAAGCTGATAAAAACAATAAAATGTTACAAAGAATTTATGGAATTTGTTTTGAAAATGCAGAAGATTTAACAAATCATTTAGAGTTGTTAGAAGAAGCTAAAAAAAGAGATCATCGTAAATTAGGTAAAGATTTAGGATTGTTTATGGTTTCTGAATACGCACCAGGAATGCCATTTTTTCTTCCAAACGGAATGGTTATAAAAAATGAATTAGAAAAATTTTGGTATGATATCCATCAAAAAGAAGGGTATACATTTATTAAAACACCAATAATGTTAAATAAAAGCTTATGGGAATATTCAGGACATTGGGATAATTACCAAGAAAATATGTATATTACATCAGTTGATGATGCAACATATGCAATTAAACCAATGAATTGTCCAGGAGCGATGTTAGTTTATAAAAATGGACTACATTCATATAAAGACCTACCAATTAGATGTGGTGAACTAGGACTTGTCCATCGTCATGAGGCAAGTGGGGCATTATCAGGATTATTTAGAGTTAGAACATTTACTCAAGATGACGCACATCTATATATGAGAGAAGACCAAATTGAAGATGAAGTATTAAAATTAATGAAATTTATTGATAAAGTTTATTCAATCTTTGGATTTGATTATTCAATTGAATTATCGACAAGACCAGAAGAAAAATATATTGGTGATATTGAAGTTTGGAATAAAAGTGAAGAATTACTAGAAAAAATATGTAAAAAAAGTGGGAAAGAATTTAAAATAAATCCAGGAGACGGGGCCTTTTATGGACCTAAGTTAGATTTTCAAGTAAAAGATGCCATAGGTAGAAGTTGGCAATGTGGTACTATTCAATTAGATATGAATTTACCTGAACGTTTTGATTTAACTTATATAGATAGTGATGGAATGAAGAAAAGACCAATTATGATTCATCGAGTAATCTATGGTTCAATAGAAAGATTTATAGGAATTCTGATCGAACATTATGCCGGAGCATTTCCTCTATGGTTAGCTCCAGTACAAGTTAATGTAATACCAGTTAATAATGAATATCATTTAGATTATGCTAAAGATATTTATGAACTGTTAAAAGAAAATAATATAAGAGTAAATTTAGATGACCGAAGTGAAAAACTAGGATATAAGATAAGAGAAAGTCAAACTAATAAAATACCTTATACAATAATAATTGGAGATGAAGAAATAAAAGAAAAAAATATTAGTTATCGTAAGTATGGAAAAAAAGATACTATTCAATTATCTAAAAATGAATTTATAGAAAAATTATTAGAACAAATAAATAATAAAGAATAAAGGAGAATTATGAAAGATTTTAAGGGCTATGATTGTTTAAAAAAAGTATTTGAATTAAACCCTGAGTTTAAAGATTTTATTTTAAAAAATATTGAATTGGGTAAAATAAGATATTTTAGTGATGATGAATGGGATAAAATTAAAGCCCAAAATTATGCATCTATGCATCCAGAAGTAAATAGTTATTATGATATATTTAGATTAGGTGGTAATGAAGGAAATTGTACAGGATGTTCTAAACAATTAAGTTATTCTTATAATAATATCTCAATAGCAGGTGGTTTATTGCCAATATTAATTGGAACTAGAAATAGTCCAAATGGAGAACATACTTGGTTAGAAAATGATAAAGAAATAATAGATACTTCGCTTTTATTAATTATAGATAAATCATTAAAAGAACAAATAGGTTACCAAACGGAAAATATTTATACTCCAACAATGTTAAATGAAAATCCTCATTATAGTGCTCGTAAACAATTTGTTAATGATCGTAATTTAAGAAATAATAGAGTTAAAATGTGATTGATAAAATGGAAAATAACAAACAATTGATTAAAGAATTTAATGATGTATTAATTGAAATAGAAAATACATTAGTTAAATCTTTAAATATTAATAGTAAAATTCAGTTAGTAAAATACTTATCGAAATTGAAAGTTACTTTAAATTAGATTTACAAAATAAATTAGGGTACAATTTAAAATTTATTGAAAAAACAATTACAGAAACATTTCAATATGGTATTGCTCGAGTAGGGGTAGAATATTTAAATAATATAGAAGGAATCATTTTTGAAAATCAATCTGATGATAAATTGAAAATGGATATGAAAGAAAAAATCCAATTAACGAAAAAATTTATCAATAATTTGAAAGATCCAATGCATTCAACATCGTTTATAGATTTTAGAGAAAGAGTAGTTAACCAAGTACTTAAAGATTTAAACAATATTAATGAAAACAATCAATTTTTACATTTTGAAAGTGGAGTTATAAAAACTAACATAAATAATTATTTAAATAGATTCTTAGTTTCAACTTTTAAAATGAGTGAAAGTAATTTGATTAATCATATCAGACAACTACATGAAATTAATGAACGAATAAATATACCAAGAAAAGATTTAGAAAAATTATTTGAAACTAATGAAATAGAGGAAACTCATATAAAAAGCAAATAAATAAAAAGTTAAATATTATGCACTGAAAATGGTTGACAAAGCATATAATATTGTATATAATTATTTTGTTATAAAGGAAAGCGATGTATCCACATCCACCCGATTGTTAAATGACAATGGGTTACGAAAGCCGTGAGTTTATTAAGGTTTTATATATAAGTGGATACATTGTATCCATTTTTAATTTATTTGGAGGTGCTTGAAAATAGCGAATAAAAAAGGAGAATTACCTATTAACGATCAAATAACTGTAGAAGAATTAATGGTTATTGGTCCAAATGGGGAACAAATGGGAGTAAAAAAACTTGCTGATGCATTAACTTTAGCCAATTATGCTGGTTTAGATTTAATGCTGATGAATGATAAAACTCTTCCAGCAGTTGCTAAAATAACAGATTATAATAAATATCGTTATGAAAAACAAAAGAAGATAAAAGAGCAACAAAAAAGACAAAGAGAAGGTAACAAAGATTTAAAGGAATATAGGTTAACTGTAACAATTGATATTGGAGATTTTAATACTAAAGCTAGAAATGCAAGAGCATATTTAGAAAAAGGACATAAAATCAAAGGGTCAATTAGATTTAAAGGACGTTCTATATCTCATCCTGAATTAGGAAAAGATGTTCTTTTAAAATTTGCAGAGGAACTTGCAGATGTTTCAGTCATAGAAACTAAACCTAAACTTGAAGGCCGACATATGTCTATTCTCTTAGCTCCAATTACGAAAAAATAGGAAAGGAAGTATTTGTATGGCAAAAGCAAAAGTAAAAAAAATAAAACAAAAATCTCATAAAGCATCTCAAAAGGTGTTGAAAGTAAGAAAAAGTGGAGTAGTTACTTATAAAAAAGCTGGTGGAAATCACCAAACTAATAAGGATTCTGCTAAACAAGTTAGACAAAGAAGAAAACAAGGAACTTTAAGTAAACCAATGGTTGATAAACTTAAAGATGTTATATAGGTGGTGAATTAAATGACTAGAGTAAAAGGTGGCACTGTTGCCAAAGATAGAAGAAGAAAAGTATTAAAACAAGCTAAAGGTTATTTTGGTTCTAAGCATCGTTTATTTAGAACTGCTCAAGAACAAGTAATGCGCTCAGGTGCTTATGCATATCGTGATCGTAAACAAAGAAAAAGAGATTTTAGAAAACTTTGGATTACAAGAATTAATGCAGCATGTAAGGAAAATGATATTAGCTATTCAAAATTTATTAATGGATTAAAAATAGCATCTATTGATATCAATCGTAAAATGTTAAGTGAGATTGCAATAAACGATCCTGCAGCTTTTAGCTTACTTGTAAAACAAGCTAAAGAAGCTTTAAAAGAAGAACCTAAAGCTAATAAAACAATAAAAAAAGAAGAAGTAAAAGAAGAAAAAGTAGAAAAAATAACAAAAACAAAAGAAGTAAAAGCAACAAAAGAAGTAAAAGCAACAAAAGAAGAAAAAGAAGTAAAAGAAGAAAAGAAAACAGATAATGTTGATTTCAGTTCTAAAACTTTAGTTGAATTAAAAGAAATTGCTAAAGCAAATGGATTAAAAGGATATTCAACTTTAAAAAAAGCAGATCTGATAAAACTTATAAGCCAAAAGGTGTGAAAGCGCCTTTTTTCTTTTACTTTTATAAGTTAGTAGTGTATAATTAATTTATTACAGTAGGAGAGAAAATATGAGAAGAATCATAGCAAGTGTTGACCTTGGTAGTAATTCTATCAAAATTGTTGTAGGTGAAATTCGAGGTCGTAAAATAAATATTATAGCTGCTTCTGATACTCCAAGTAAGGGAATAAAAAAAGGAGTAATAGTTAATCAAAATAGTTTAATTGAATCTTTAAAACTTAGTTTTAAAAAAACTGAAGAATTAATTGGAATTAAAGTTACTAAAGTTATAGTTAATGTACCTGCTAGAAGTGCTAACTTTGTTATAGGTGAAGGGACTACAACTATTAATAGAGAAGATAAATCAATTTTACCTAAAGATATTATTAGGGCATTACAAGGCTCAGTTTACAATAGAATACCTGATGATATGGAACTAGTTGCAGTTATTCCTGTTAAGTTTTATGTCAATAATGAACCGGTTTTACATCCTAGAAGAATGATAGGTAATAAATTAGACGTAAAAACAGTGGTAGTTAGTGCTGATAAAACTGACATCTGTACAACTTTAAATTGTTTTGATAAAATAGGAGTGGAAGTAATTGATATTGTCTTTGGTTCAATTGGCGATTATCATTTATTTAAAAATGAACAAACAGATAAAAAAGTTGGAGCATTAGTAAATGTTGGAGATCAAACAACTACAGTAAGTATTTTTAATAAAGGTGTAATTACTAATACAGAGGTTATTGAACTAGGTGGTAACAGCATTGATAATGATATAGGATTTATATACAAATTAAATAGATCTGATTCTAGATTTTTAAAGGAAAATTTATCCCTAGCTCATAATAGAATGGCCCAAGGTAGTGCTAGTGAAACTATTACTAATAAACTAGGTGATGTCATACATGTAAATCAATATGAGATATCAACTATAACTATGAGTAGATTAGAAGAAATATTGAAATTAGTTAAAAAACAAATTAACCTCTTAACAAAAAAAGAAATAAGTTATATAATATTTACAGGAGGAGTTACAGAGAGTTCTGATTTTACAATAATATTAGAAGAGTTATATGGAAAAAACATATCTTTAGGTACAATTCCAATATTAGGAGTAAGAAACAATAAATATAGTAGTGCTATAGGTATGATAAAATATTATAATGATAAATTAAAATTAAGAAATAAAAAGTTTTCAATATTCAATTATGAAGAACTAGAAGAGTTAAGTACTCCAAATAGTAAGAAAATAAATATATCAAATGATTCAATAGTAGGAAAAATATTCGGTTATTTTTTTGATAATTAAGGAGAGTGTATTATGTACGGATTAGGTTTAGAAATGGATCAAATAGCTAAAATTAAAGTGATTGGTGTTGGTGGTGGTGGCTGTAATGCTGTAAACCGCATGGTAGAATCAGGAGTTAAAGGTGTAGAATTTATAGTTGCAAATACTGATTTGCAAGTCTTAAATGCATCTCCTGCAGAAAATAAACTTCAAATAGGTGCAGCTATCACAGAAGGACTAGGAGCTGGTGCTAATCCAGAAATTGGTCGTGAAGCAGCAATGGAAAGTAGATCTGAAATTGAAGAAGCACTGCGAGGAGCAGATATGGTTTTTGTAACTTGTGGTCTTGGTGGAGGAACAGGTACTGGCGCAGGACCAATAATAGCAGAAATTTCTCAAAGTTTGGGAGCGCTAACTGTTGGAATTGTAACAAAACCATTTAAATTTGAAGGTAAAAAAAGAACTGAACAAGCTTTACTTGGTTTAGAAGAGTTAAGAAAAAATGTCGATACTTTAATCGTTATCCCAAATGATAGATTAAAAGATATTATAGATAAAACAACTCCAATTAGTGATGCTTTTAAAGAAGTAGATAATGTTTTACATAGAGGAGTACAATCTATATCTGACCTTATTGCTGTATCAGGTTTAATAAACTTAGACTTTGCTGATGTTAAAGCAGTAATGGAAAACAAAGGTAATGCTTTAATAGGTATTGGTTTAGGTGTAGGTGAAAATAGAGCTGTAGAGGCTGCTAAACAAGCTGTATCAAGCCCTTTATTAGAAACTAGTATTACAGGCGCTACTGATGCAATAATAAATATAACAGGTGGTAATTCACTTACTCTGTTTGAAGCAGAAGATGCAGCAGAAGTAGTTAGACAAGCTGCTGGTTCAGAAATAAATACAATATTTGGGGCAGTAATTAATGAAAACTTAAATGATGAGGTAATTGTTACAGTTATCGCAACAGGATTTGATTCTGATGATGTTCATACAGAAAACTTATACGCAGATACAGATGTATCTCAAAGATCGTATGAAAGATTAGATTTAGATGACGATGATGATTTAAATATTCCACCATTTTTAAGAAATAGAGATGATTTTTAAGAAATGTTAATCATTTCTTTTTTTTCGACATGTTAACATGTTTTTTTTTGGTTTAATTAAATTGGTGATAAAGTGATTGTATACTTGGATATTATTTTTTTTATTAACTTTGCTTTTGATTTTCTTTTATTGTTAGTTGTCAATATTATTTTAAAAAGAAATGTAAAATTATTAAGATTATTAATAGCTGCTTTTATTGGAAGTTTAAGTATTGTGTTTTTATTCATTAAAATGACTAATTTAACTCTGTTTTTAGCTAAGTTGTTAATTAGTATAATAATGATTCTTATTAGCTTTAAATATGTTAATTTTAAAGTATTTAGTACTAATATAGTTTGTTTATATATTTGTAGCATACTCTTAGGAGGATTTTTATATTATCTTAGTTTAGAATTTAGTTATAAAAATGAAGGTTTAATATTTTATTATGATGGAATGAGTATTAATTTTATAATTTTATTAATATTTTCACCAGTAATACTATATATTTATATTAGACAAGCTCGGAAGTATAAAAATGTATTTTCTAAAATTTATAATTTAGAGGTTTTGTTTGACAATGGTCGAAAATTAAATCTTAGTGCTTTTTTAGATACAGGCAATCAATTATATGATCCCTATCTAAATAAACCAGTTATATTAGTAGAAAAAAATATGTTGAAAAATAAAGTTAAAATTGATAATGTACTTTTTATACCATACAGTTCATTAAATAATCATCAATTATTAAAGTGTATTAGAGCAAAGAAAGCATATATCAATGGAGTAGAAAGTAATACATCTTTTTTAGTAGGTATAAGTGATAATAAATTTAACTTAGATGGAGTAAATTGTATATTACATGAAAAAATATTGGAGGGAATAAAATGATTAAAAAAATATTAAGTTGGTTAAAAAGTAAGTACAGTAGTTGTTTCTTTGTAGGAAGTACAGATATTTTGCCGCCACCACTTTCAAAAGAAGATGAGTTGAAATATCTTATTGCATCTAAAAAAGAAGGAAAAGAAGGGGAGGAAGCAATAGATATATTAATTGAACATAATTTAAGATTAGTAGTATTCTTAGCTAAAAAATATGAAAATACTGGTTATGATATTGAAGATTTAGTTTCAATTGGTTCAATAGGCTTAATTAAAGGAATAAAGACTTATAAATTAGATAGGAATATAAAACTAGCTACCTATGCCTCAAGATGTATTGCTAATGAAATACTAATGTTTTTAAGAAAGAATAAAAAAAGAAGAACAGAAATTAGTTTTGAAGACGCTCTAAATTATGATGCTGAAGGTAATGAATTACATTTAGAAGATATCTTAGGAACTGATGATGATATAGTAATAAAAGAATTAAAACAAAAAATGGATAAAGATGAATTAAATAAAGAAATAAATTTACTAGATAAAAGAGATAAACAAATAATGATATTAAGATATGGGTTAAATAATACAAAAGAATATACCCAGAAAGAAGTAGCTGATATGCTAGGAATTAGTCAATCTTATATATCTAGAATAGAAAAAAAGGTAATAAAAAAACTTAGTTCAGTAATGAGAACATAAGTTTAGTAATCAAATGGTGGACAATGCAGGACTCGAACCTGCGACCCCTTGCACGTCAAGCAAGTGCTCTAGCCAACTGAGCTAATTGTCCGTAAAACATACTTATTGTATCATATATACATTAATATGTTCTATATAGTTTCCCTTTTTCTAATTCTTTACCACTTATATTATTCGCCTCAGTTACAGATACAACTTGATAACCCCTTGCGTATAATTCTGGTAATAATATCTCTAATGCATCAGCTGTTGTTGGATAAATATCATGAACTACAATTGTAGTCATGTTTTCTTTTAATTCAGTTAATACATTTTCAACTATAATTTCTGCATCTCTAACTTCCCAATCTCGGGGATCTGTATTCCAAAGTATTATTGGATATTCAATTAATTCTTGAACTCTTTTATTAGCATTACCATAAGGTGGTCTTATGTATATTGGATCATATCCTGTTATGCCTTTAATTAAGTCATTAGTAGTATTGATTTGAAATAAAACCTCTTCATCTTCAATATCATTATAAGATTTGTGAGAATAGGAATGGTTACCGATATCATGACCTTCATTAAGCATTCTTTTTAATATGTCATCTTTACCATAAAGCCTATAACCTAAAACAAAGAATGTTGTATGAACTTTGTTTTCTTTAAATATATCTAACATTCTAGGAGAGGTTTCAAGACTTGGACCATCATCAAATGTAAATGCTACAAGTGGTTTAGTCGGATCTATTTTATAAGTGTTATCTTCAATGTTTAAATTATCTATTTCAGTAGAAGATTTTGTAATATTATTTATATCATCATAATTAATAACTATAAATAACTCCTCATTAACTTCAGGTACAATATTATAATCTTTAAAATAGATAATTAATTTATTATCAAGAATTCTATATACTTGATATCCATCATCATTATTAATAATATAATCGGCGATAAAAGCTGGATATTTTAATTGTAATAATTCATTTATTTTTTCTGATAAAATTTCCTCATCTCCCTTATTAACTATTATATTAATATTTACTAAATCAAGTGTCATATAATCAAATAAATAGTTCTTATGGTCGATTATGGAATCACCATCATAAATGGTAAAAAATATATTAAAAAACTTTCGATTAACAATCTTAACTTCACTTTTAACATTATTTTCAACACTAGCATAATCATTTTCAATCATCGCAATTACTTTTTTATTAATAAACTTATTGTTGAAATAAGGATAGGTTATTATATTATCATTTAAAATCATTTCTTTTTCTACATAACTAAGTTCTTTTGGAGGAACATAAACATCCTTTGTTTGAACAGATAAAAATAATACTAATACAAGTCCAATAATAAATACACTTGCATATAAAATAATAGTAAATACATTTGATTGAGTAGAAGTTGAATTATAATCATTTTTTATTTCTTTCATGTTAACACTCCTATTAGCTAGTATAAATAATTATAATTATTTTAATCATTTATTTAAAACCATTATAGCTTAACATTTTACATCTTGCAAGAATTTGGATGTTGTGTTATTATTAAAAAGCGATGGACCTCTAGCTCAGTTGGTTAGAGCATCCGGCTCATAACCGGGAGGTCGTTGGTTCGAGTCCAACGAGGTCCACCACTCTGCAGGTGTGGCGGAATTGGCAGACGCGCTAGACTTAGGATCTAGTGGAGCGATCCATGGGGGTTCAAGTCCCTCCACCTGCACCAAAATAATAATAATTCAACTTCAATGAAGTTGTTTTTTATTTATTTAAAATAATAATTATGCTACTATTATCGTAGGGAGTATATGATGATGTACTTTTAAAGGAATTAACAAATTATTATTAAGAAAATGGAGATATAATACAAGGTTCGATATACACTTATGGACTTGATGAGATAAATGTAGTTATCGATGAACAGGAATATTCATTAAAGGAAGCTTTAGAACAAAACAAGATAATATTAAATGATATATTGGTGAAACTATACAATGAAGATATATCATATGATGGTACTATAATTTATCGTGATACTAATGAAGAAAAGGTAGCAAATGGTAACTTAACGATTATTAAGTGTAAAACTGTATATGACGATGAAATTAATGAAGATGTATATATAGGAACTAACAAAATGATTAAAGAAGATTATTTTTGTTATGAGTAGCAAAAGTAATTAATCTAAAAAAAGATGGAAATATTAAACGTTAAATGTTACAATACATTATAGAAGAATAAGATGGGAGAAAAAATAATATGAATCAAGAACAAATTCGCGAAATTTTGAATAATTTTAATAATTTAAAATGGGACAGCGAAAATTATAATAATTTTGTTGCTCATGTACGAGCTTTAAATGTTGATACATTAGATGATGATTTAAAATTAAAAGTAACAACATTTTTAAATGATGCAGCAAATGCGAAAGGGCTTGAAGGAATAGGTAATCAAAATAATGCAATTGATAACATAGAAAAACAAGCTTTAACAAGTGAAAATATTAATGACTATCAAAATATAAATACACCTTCATTAGAACCAAATAAACCAGTAGAGGAACCTTTAACATCACCTACTGATATAAACATAGTTGATGGATTAAACCAAGCGCAAGCACCAACTGATATGAATGTGGCTGATGGATTAAACTCAACTCCAAACGATATAAATATAAACGATGGATTAAACCAAGTGCAAGCACCAACTGACATGAATGTGTCTGGTGGATTAAACCCAACTCCAAACGATATAAATATAAACGATGGATTAAACCAAAATCAACAAAGCCCTAATTTAAATAGTCAAGTTCAGCCGACTTTAACATCAGAACCTGTTGTTATGCAACCAAATGAAGGAACACCTATTAATCAACCCCCAACAAACATAGGTGGGAATCAGAATTTTAATGAACAAGAACCAAAAGAAAAGAAAAAAACAAATATAATATTAGTAATAATTTTAGTCGTAATTTTAATTGCAGCTATTGTCGCAGGATTGTTTTATGCAGGTATTATTAAACTTCCAACTAAAGATAATAATGTTCCAGCTAATAAAAATAATAATACTGATATAAAAGAAAACTTAGTTTGTACCTTAAATGAAGATGATGCTGCGTATAATGTAAACGTAGTTACCAATTTACTAGTAGACTTTGATGAAGAAGAAAAAGCTAATACAATGAATTATGAAATTACTTACACATTTACTTCTGTTGAAGATTATCAATTATGGAAAAATGATTTTGAAGAAAGTTCAGTAGATGATGAAAATAAACCTATATTAGATTTTAATGAAGAAGAATTAATAATTAAATCTACTATGAGTATTGCAATTACCGATTATTCAGATTTTCCAACTGATTATAATGGTTTGAGAAATTATCTTATTGATTTAGGACATAGTTGTAACGGAGAAGAAACAGCAACTAACGTAGATGTTGCTGATGTTGATCAAACAAAAGATGGAAAATATTCTATAACTGATAAAATTGATGCATCTAACAACTTGTTTTCATATCAACAATTGTACTTTGATGAAGTAAATGAAACATCTACTAGTGCAGTTGGCTGGGTTACTTCATTAGTTAATAATTCTGGTCAAGGGCAATTATTGAATATTAAATTAAAATTATATGATCAAGAAAAAATAGAAATAGGGGAGTTTATGTTAATTCCTGAACAGGAAGTATCTGAAACATCAATGTTTTATATTGCTCCAGAAGAAACTAAAGATATGAACTTCAACATTACTGATGATCATTTAAATGAAGGAAAAACAATTCAAGATATTAAATATTTTTCAATAGAAGATTTATAGAAAATAAAAACTTAAGAATTTAACTTAAGTTTTTTTGTTATCTAATTTGTTGAGCAAAGATTATTGAAATATCACCAATGCCACCTTCAACTTTTAATGTATTACTTCCATTACCGTAGGTAGTATTATTAGTTTGTTTTTGATTATTTATAGTAATTTTACCAAGACCTTTTTCGACATCAATTTGATAGTCTTCTTCATTACCTAATAAAATTAATTTGGTTTTTCCAACACCACTTTCAATTTTATTCTTACCAGTAATATCTGCTTCTATATAAACATTACCGACTCCAGCTTCGATATCAATATCATTTAATATAGAAGATGTGATTTTGGTTTCTCCAACACCGCCTTCGATATCGACTTTGTTTAAACGAGAATTTGTTATATTAATAATACCTGCACCTTGTTGAACTTTTATATCTTCAACTACAATATTATCAATTTTAAGACTCCCAGCACCATTGTTTATTACAATGTTTTTTAATTCATTAGGTATAAATAGTATTATTTCTTCTACATTTCTTTTATTTGAAAATGTAGTTGTTTTTTCTTTGATATTTAAAGTAGTATTAAAAACAGTAGCTGAAAACTTAGTTGTAATATTTTTAGCTTCTAATTTAAACTCAGTACCTTCTTTAATAATTATTTTAGTTGCTGTTAAATCGATATTAACATTTTCAATATTTTGGTAGACCTCAATATAATTCCCGAGTTTATTATTTGAAGTACCAGTTATTAAGGACAAACCTATAGTAAGTGATTTTATTATAAATCCTATAATAATTATTGCTAAGATAATAGCTGATAATTTAATTCCCTTTTGTAAATCAGTCATTTGATTTCTAATCCTCCAAATAAGCAGAATGACTCAATATAGATAGTTACTTTATTATTTTTCTTATTTCTGGTTTTATTTTCTACTCCACCAAAAATAGAGGTTGATTTAACTTTTACATTGATATTTTTAGGTAGAACAATTTTTACTCCACCGAATATACTACTTGATTTAATAAGCTGTTCATTCTTGATTTTAGCTTCTGTTAAATCGATTTCTACACTACCAAATATTGCATCAATTGCTGTATCTTTATAATCATCATCAATTATAACTTTTTGTGATGAAAACGTTGAGGTGATTGGTTCTAAATCATCTGTATCTAAAATTTTAATTTTTTCTAAAATATCTCTGTTAGTAGTGTTATTAAAAATCATTGTTAAACCTATTACTACTAATATGATTGGAAATATTAATGAACTTATACTATCAAAATCTATTATTCCTCTAGTTGAGAGGAATAATAAAACCCCAACTAACAGTCCGATAATATTACCAGTTTTACTATTATTTTTCTTAAATAATCCTATAAAACACGGAACAATTATAAATAAAGTCCACCATCCATTAAAAAATAAATTTATATTGGTTAAACCAACTCCATTTGCACCTAGAATAAGCCCAACTATAATAAATGCAACTCCCCATAAGATTTTATTAATTTGATTCATCTCTCCACATTCCTTCTTTCTTATATACAAGATATCAAACTATTCTATTAAAAGCTAGAAATAAATTATTCATCTGTTACACATACAGAGTTTAAACATATACTATATTGTACGTTAATCTAATATAGGAGGTGGTTAGATTTGATTACATATACAATTAAAAAAGGAGATACTTTTTGGAAAATAGCAAGAAATCATGGGATTGAACCAAAAGCATTAATATCTGCAAATCCCCAGATAACAAATCCATCAGTTATTTATGTTGGTCAAATAATTAATATTCCAGGAACTGATAAATCAACTTATACAGTTATAAAAGGGGACACGATGTGGGGAATATCACAAAAATATGGTGTTGATTTAAATGAATTGATAAAAAACAATCCTCAAATAACAAATCCATCACTAATTTATCCTGGACAAATGATAAATTTACCAGTAGATGTAACACCAACAACACCAACAACAAATAATTTAAAAGAGATGGAATCTGAAGTAATACGTTTAGTAAATAACGAAAGAGAAAGAATGGGTATATCTCCTTTAAGAGAAAATAGTGAGTTAAGTCGTGTAGCTAGAATAAAGTCAGAAGACTTTATTAATAACAATTATTTTACTCATAACTCTCCAATATATGGAACTCCTTTTGAAATGTTAAATAATTTTAAAATTCCGTTTACAGCAGCAGCTGAAAATATTGCAAGTGGCCAAAAAACACCAACCGAAGTAATGCAAACTTGGATGAATTCTCCAGGACACAGATCAAATATATTAAATGAAACATTTAATCAAATAGGTGTTGGAGTAGCAAGAGATAATTCAGGCACTTTATATTGGACTCAATTATTTATAAGAAGTTAAAACTCATAATAACTTCTTTTTTATTGCAATAAAAAAACCCAAAATAGGGTTTGAATTTTAATTTGGTGGAGAATACAGGACTCGAACCTGCGACCCCCTGCGTGCAAGGCAGGTGCTCTAAGCCAACTGAGCTAATTCCCCGTGAACAAAATAATAATATCACATTGTTATTTAATAATCAACTATAAAATCACACAAAAGTTATAAAAAAGGAAGTTTTTAACTATTGTTTGCAGTGAAATCGTTAGTTTTCAAAAACAAAACTTATTTTGAATAACTTCATCAAAAATGGTAATATTAATACAGAAGATAAAACTTAAAAAAGGAGCAATCTATGAGACATAAAAAAGTAGTATTATCAACAATTATAGTAGCAGTAGTATTATTGCTGGGAATAGGAACTTATGCTTTTTTCACTGCAACTATTGAGGTAATGTAGATAATAATAATATAGTACAAACAACAGGTTCTCTAAGTATAGAGTATGTAGAAGGACAAAACATAAATGCAGAAGGGATTGTTCCAGGATGGAATGGTACTAAAACATTTACAGTTAAAAACAACGGAACACTATCAGTATCATATGATATTGTGTTTTTAGATATTATAAATACGTTTACCAATGATGAAGTAATATACAGCGGAACATGTACCAGTAATCAAACTACTTGTAAAAATATAGAACATGCTATAGTATCTGAAGAAGATTTCTTTATCAAACAAAATATTAACATCGAACCAAACGAAGAACATAGTTATGAAATAGAAATAGAATTTATTGAGACTGGAGAAAATCAAGATTATAATTTACAAGTAGAATTATCAGGAAAGATATCAATATATGAAACATGAACATATACAATTGAACCAAATGTAAAAAAAGAGAATAAGAATTTAAACAAACTAAGAGGGTGTCTGCACTTTGCGATTCCTTTTTGTTTTGTTGCAATAGTTCAGGCTTTTTTGAGGTAAAGTGCAAAACTCAATTTATGAAAAAATGTTCTAAAGAAAAAAGTTGTCGAAGTCGATAACTTTTTTTAATTTCAATATGATTTCCTCGGCACGATTCGAACCTTGGCATATGCATAAGCTAAGTTTATTTAAAAAATGTGTCATTAAGGTGTCAACATATATACACCGCTATACACTTGAGTTTTAAAATGTATTATAATTAATTATAGAGGATGTGATATATATGAAAAAGAAAAACACAGTAATTTTGTTTATATTTTTTATTAGTATATTTGCATCAGCTTTTATTCTTGGATGTTATAGTTTTTATGTAGGCAAATTAGATGAATTTAAAGTTTTAGAAGTTGTTCAAAGTGAAGCAGATACATTAATTTATTTTGAAAAAAATAAACATGCTGTGAAATACGATGTGGTTGTGTTAGACCAAAATGATAATATAATTCATAAACAAACTGTTGATGAGCCTTATGCTAAATTAGAGGAAGTTCCAGTTTTTAACGGAGAAGAAGTAACTGTTTCAGTTATCGCCTATAATCGTAAGGAAGAGAGTATTTCATCTGATAATGATTTATCTTTAATATGGACAGAACCTACTTTTAGTAAGGATAATAACTTATATGCGTTAGCTGATAAACCTTTTTATCTAAACATTGTCGGAGATTTTACTCAGTCAGTTTATCATTTACAGTTAGAGTATAACGATGAAATTATCTATAACAAACTAATTAATAGTATTAGTATGGAAATAGATTATAGTCTTATATCTAAATTTTCTGGAAGAATAACAGCAAATATTATTAAAAATAATGAATTTGTTGTGAGTAGTTCTAACTTCTATGTTAATACTGTTATAGTTGGTCATGTAGATATTTTAGAGCCATTTAATAATCAAGAATTTGAAGTTTGGGACAATATAAAGTTTAGTTATAAAGGTGGGGCGAATGCCAACAGCTATATTTTAAATATATATGAAATTAAAAACAAAAAAGAAACATTCGTTAATACTGTAATTTTAAATAATTTTGATGAATTAATTGATTGTAATATGTTTAAAGAAAATACTGAATATCGTTTGGAATTAGTTGCGTTATTTGATGATTATCAAGAAATAAGTAAAAAGACATCAGTCAATATAAAAACTGGAGTAAAAGAAAAAGTATCTAATGTCTATGCTATGAATGATTTTTTAAATATAAAATCAGGTGAAGAAATAAAATTTACTAGTGATAGTAAAGATGTAACTCTTTTATATACAACTAACGGTAAAGATCCTTTAAAGTATGGAAAAATAACTGATGGAAATATTAATATTGATAAAAACACTAAAATTAATATAGCTGGTATTAGATATAATATGGAACCAAGTCGAGTATCGACATTTGATGTTAAAGTAACTACTAAAGATCAAAAGAAAATTTATATTAGCCCATCAAATCAATATCATAATTTAGGGGTTAAAAGTGCTGGTTATACAACCGAAAAGAAAATTATGAATAAACTTGCAGATATTATTATCCCTAAGCTAGAAGTTGCTGGTTTTAAAGTTTTAAGAAATAATCCAAATGATGATATTAAAACATGGACTGCAAAGAGTCAAAGTTGGAATGCTGATTTACATCTAGCCCTTCATTCTAATGCATCTCCTTCAACTTCCAAGGGTAGTAATCAAGGAATAGAAGCTTATGTATATGATGAAGATAGTTTAGGTTATAGTATTGCAAAAATGTTTTATAACAACTTAAATAATATTTATCCGCATCAGGAACAATCTTTAAATAGAGGAGTAATTTCAGCCCTTAATACAATGGGAGAAACTCATCCTGGTAATGTTAAAGTAGGAGTTTTGTTAGAAATAGGTTATCATGATAACTATGATGATGCTTTATGGATTGTTCAAAATCTTGAGAGAATCGGAAATAATATTGTAAATACCATAATTGAATATTATAAATAAGAAAGTAGTAGATGATCATGATAGATTTTTTTTCAGAAGAGTTAGTAGGACAAGGCATAAATACTTTCAGTATTATTCATTTACTTATTATTGTTGGAACAATGTTTATAATAAGTTTAATATATATATTCAGGGAAAGATTAAAAACATATGAAAACAAAGAAATAATTGCAAAGATATTAGTAAGTGTTTTGTTTTTGAATATGTTGATTTATTATATTGGGAGAATTTTAACTAAACAATGGACTGTTTTAAGTGATTTACCATTTCAATATTGTTTTATTTCAGGTTATTTATTTATGTATATGATTTGGTTTAAAAAAGAAAAATTATTTAATTTTTTATATTTTGGAGTTTTTATTTGCACTTTAGTTGTAGTAATATGGCAAAAGCCATTATCAATTACTCAATATAAACTATATCATTCAATTATATCTCATCATTTATTACTTATAGCACTTATGTATACATTATTTGTCTTAGAATATAAAGTAGATTTTTCTGGATATTATAAATCTTTTATTTATTCTACTTCTGTATTTATATTTGCATTGACTGTTAATAAAATAATTGGAAGTAATTATATGTTCTCTAAAACATTTCCTGATTTTATGTTTGATTTATACCCATTTTTAAAGACAATAAATTTTCCGGCGATATTTATGTTTGTTATAGCTGTTTTATTTGGACTAATAGCATACATACCAGTTTATTTTAACAAGAGGAATGTGATATAATTATTTCTAGGTGAAGTGCAATGTTAGAAATAAAAAACTTAGTTGTTAATGTTGACCAAAAGTCGATTTTAAATAAATTTAATTTAGAAATAAAAGACGGAGAAATCCATGCCCTAATGGGTCCTAACGGAATAGGTAAAAGTACGATATGTAAAACTATTATCGGAGATCCAAATTATAAAGTTGAAGAGGGAGAAATAATTTTTAATAGTAAAAAAATCAGTAATTTAGAGGCAGATGAAATTGCTAGACTTGGCATTTATTTAATTAACCAATACCCGTTAGAAATAGAAGGTGTTACTAATGCTGAGATGTTAAGAGCTGCTATTTTTTCTAAAACTGGTAAAAACGTTTCGTTATTTGAATTTAATAAAAAATTAATTCAATTATGTGAAGAGTTAGAAATACCAAAAGAATTTATTCATCGAGAAATTAATGTAGGTAATAGTGGTGGAGAGAAGAAGAAAATTGAACTACTACATATGTGGATGTTGAAACCAAAACTAATTATATTAGATGAATTAGATTCGGGGCTAGATATAGATAGTTTAAAAGTAGTTGTAAACAGTTTAAAAAAATACTATAAAAAATATAATCCAGCGATTTTAATAATTACTCATCATTTAAAAGTATTAAATAAATTAAACCCTACTCATGTTCATATTTTAAACGAACGGAGAATTACTCAATCAGGAGATATGAAATTAGCTAAAGAAATAGAAGAAAAAGGATTTTTAAGTCAAAAAGGGGCTAAAACAGTAAGTGGGCAAGGTAGTTAGTGAATAAAATAGTTGTAGATAAAGAAAATAATTTATCGATAAATAATGATGATATATTATTAAATATAAAAGTAAAAAAGCTTACAATTGATTTATTTGGTGATGTAGTTATCAACGATTTTTCTTCGGAAAATGATTTAGAATTAAATCTTAAAATAAATAAAAATAGTAATGTTGTTTATAATAAATTTAATATCTTAAATGACAATAGATTTGATATTACAATCACTTGTTTCAATGACTCTACGATTGAATTTAACTACTCATCATTGATATTAGGAAACGTAAGAGGAGTTATAAACACAATTTTTAAGGGAAATAATATTAATTCTTCTATTAATTATAGAGCAGTTACCGACTCTGATGGTCAAGTTAAATTAGTATCTGATGTTAATCTAAGCGAAGGACAAGTAGAGAATGAATTTTTAGAAAGCTTGCATGTATTACTACTAAATAATAAGACTAGTGAAGTAGTACCTAATTTAAATGTAGAATCTGATAAGGTTGTTGCTAATCATGAGGCGACAATCGCTGGAATAGATAAAAATTATTTGCATTATTTGCAAAGTAAAGGAATAGAAAAAGAACTAGCCATATCTTTAGTTAAAGAAGGATATTTAATTAGTAATTTAAAATGTAATAAAGAATACAAACACAAATTAAAAGAAATTTTAATAAATAGGAGGTGAGTTGTAATGGATGTTTCAAAAGATTTTCCAATGTTAAATCAGGATATTATCTATTTTGATAACGGTGCGACTACTTTTAAACCAAAAAGTGTACTAGATAAAATGAATGAATATTATACTCAGTACTCTGCTAATGCTCATCGAGGTGATTATGATATTTCATATCGAGTTGATTTAGAATATGAAGATGCAAGAGATAAAGTGCAAGATTTTATCAATGCTAAATATAGAGAAGAGATAGTTTTTACTAGTGGAACAACCGAAAGTTTAAATATGATTGTTAATGGATTTTTTAATTATGTATTAGAACCAGATGATGAAATAATATTAAGTCAAAGTGAACATGCATCTAATATTATACCTTGGTATAATTTAGCAACAAATAAAGGATGTAAAGTAAAACTTGTTCCTTTAAATGATAAATATGAAGTAACAATTGAAAATTTAAAATCAATAATAACTCCAAATACAAAAGTTATATCTCTAGCTCATATAACTAATGTAATTGGGGACGTAAGACCAATTAAAGAAATATGTGAGTTTGCTCATTCATTAGGGATATTTGTAGTTGTTGATGGTGCTCAAAGTGTTCCTCATATGAAAGTAGATGTCCAAGATTTAGGTTGTGATTTTTTAGCATTTTCTGCCCATAAGATGTGTGGACCTACAGGAGTAGGTGTTTTGTATGGAATTAGAGAAGTACTAGATAAATTAGTACCAATTAATTTAGGTGGAGGGATGAATGAAAGTTTTGATGATCCACTTAATCTTGTTTATAAAGACCTTCCTTATCGATTAGAGGCAGGAACCCCAAATATAGCTGGAGTTATCGGATTTGGTTCAGCAATAGATTATTTAGAACAAATAGGAATTACCAATATTGAAAAATATGAAAAAGAATTAAAAGAATATTTAATGGAAAAACTGATAAAAATACCTCATATTGATATCATAAATCATGAAGCAGGAAGTGGAATAGTATCATTTAATGTCGATGGTATATTTCCACAAGATGTTGCTTACTATTTAAATAAATATAACTTATGTCTAAGAGCTGGTAATCATTGTGCAAAAATATTAAAAAATGAAATAGGAGCTACAAATACAGTTAGATTGAGTTTATATTTTTATAACACTTATGAAGATATCGATGCTTTTATAGAACTAATAAGTGATAAAGATAAGATAGTAAAAGAGATGATATAATGGATGCAAACTTAAAAAGAGATATAATATTAGATAATTATCAGCATCCATTTAATAAAGAAACAGTTGAAGATAAATCTTATATATCAGTTAACTCAAATAACGAATCTTGTATTGATGATATTAATTTATATATTAAAATAGATAATGGTAAAGTAAGTGATGCTAAATTTGATGGTGAAGCATGTGCAATATCCACTTCTTCAACTTCAATTATGCTAAAGATGATAATTGATACAAACCTAGCAGATATAAAAGAATTATCGGATAACTTTAATAAAATGATTAATGAAGAAGAATATAATGAAAAGTTATTAGGAGAAGCAATTGTATTTAATGAAATATATAAACAAAACAATCGTAAAAACTGTGCTCTTTTACCTTGGATAGGACTTAATAAAGTATTAAAAAAACATGAAGAAAAATGATTGGACCCCAAATTTGACTTAATCATAATATTAGTATAAAATGTAACTTATAAAAACGTTTGAAGAAAAGACGTAGCAAGTGATTTTTAAATAGAGAATTAGTGGTCGGTGGAAACTAATAAAATAGCTTGTGAATCTACTTTTCTGATGTTGGATTTAATAAATCCCGGCTAAAACCGTTACATAATTAAGAAAAATAAAGGATGGTACCGCAATTATATTGCTCCTTGGTATCATTCTTTTTTTATTAAAAAAAGAAAAGAGGAAATAAAATGATAGACATTAAATTAATTAGAGAAAATAAAGATTTGGTTAAAGAAAATATTAAAAAGAAATTTCAAGATGAAAAATTACCTATGGTTGATGAAATCTATGAACTTGATATTAAGTATCGCGATTTTAAACAAAAAGGTGATATTTTAAGAGGAAATAAAAATACAATATGTTCTGAAATTGGTAAATTAATGTGCTCTAAGAATGTTGATGAAGCAGAGAAATTAAAAAAAGAAGTACAAAGAATAAATAAAGAAATTGAAAGCTTCGAACAGGAAGAGATTAATTTAGCCCAAACTATTAAAAGTAAAATGATGTTAATACCACAAATAATTGCTGATGATGTACCTCTTGGTAAAGATGATACAGAAAATGTTGAATTAGAAAAGTTTGGAAAACCAGTAGTTCCAACTTACGAAGTACCTTATCATGCAGATATAATCGATTACTTTAATGGCTTAGATAAGGATGCATCAGGTAGAACTAGTGGTACTGGATTTTATTATTTAGAAGGAGATATTGCTCGTTTACACTCAGCAATGTTATCTTATGCAAGAGACTTTATGATAGATAAAGGATTTACTTATTGCATCCCTCCATTTCTAATTAGAAGTGATGTTGTTACTGGAGTAATGAGTTTTAAAGAAATGGATGCAATGATGTATAAAATTGAGGATGAAGACTTATACTTAATAGGGACTAGTGAACATTCTATGATTGGTAAATATAAAGATCAAATATTAAATGAAGATTCATTACCAATTAGGATGACATCATACTCACCTTGCTTTAGAAAAGAAGTAGGAGCACACGGGATTGAAGAACGAGGACTATACCGAGTTCATCAATTTGAAAAACAAGAAATGGTTGTTTTATGTAATCCTGAAGAATCTGAAAATTGGTATGAT
>CAYUEQ010000010.1:19321-23342 GCA_964443805.1 uncultured Muribaculaceae bacterium | reverse complement strand
AAAGAAACCTCACTAGTCAGAAAGGATTGGTGAGGTTTTATAATGCAAAAAACTATCAAAGAAATCATACCAACAGCCAAGTTAAAGAACCAAGTAGAAAAGTATATAACAACGAAAAACACTGATATTACTTGGTATAACGGCATACACATGAAAATTGATCGTAGTAACATTGAAATAATACAACCTATAAAAATAGTAGTAAATAAGAACGATAAAACTTATGTAATCTTATCATATGGACCATTTTCAAAAGATGAAAATGAAATATTTCTATATGATAAAACTACTAAAATAAGCTGGCTAAAGCTGATAGAATTAATAAAAAGTACATAAATAATGACCCTTGGTATCGAGAACAGGTATTATCAAAGGTAGTGAAAAGGTATTCGCCAAGGTATTATTAAGGGGAGTATAAAGGTATTGTTGAGGGTAATAAAAAGGTATTATAAAAGTGTCTTCCCAGGGTCATAAGAAAATGCTAAAATTGATATAATGAAATATTTAAAAAAATCGAAACGGAGGAATAAACTATGGTAAAAGTCGGTATATATATAAGAGTATCAACTGAAGATCAAGCTCGTGAAGGGCATTCCCTGGATGAACAAGAAGCAAGATTTCGTATTGATCCTGCATCAGCAATGATGATAAGTCATACACTTGCAAGATTAAATAATGCTGAACAAGATATAAACAAACATATTATGGGTACAGGTTACAGTTTTTAAAATTTAATGATATAATATTATATAATTAGAAAATTATAAGAGGTGTATTTTATGAATAATGATGCTGATTTAAAAATTGATGTAACATTTGACTTTAGGAGCGACTCCAATGGGGGAGACCCAGATGCTAAAAGTCCGACCTTACATAATTATCATAAATTATTATGGAGTAAAAAACTTCCAAATGGTAAATTTTTATTATTGGATGAAAAACTTAAAAACACCACAGATTCTTGCGAGTATATATTTGGCAGTGATTCAATCATTCATAGTTTTTCAAGGTGGGCAAAATATCAACATATAATAAAACAGATTGATCCAAAAGAAATAGAAGAATTTAGGCGTATGGGTTATACAATGGCTGGTATGATAATATTCCCAAAAAATAGAATAAATAATTGCCAATCAATTAACATGGCTAGAGGATGCAATCAAAGAATAATGGATAGATTTGATTTAACATTAGAATGTATTAGAAGATTTTATAACAATGAAAATAGCCCTTTAACAAATTGTTTTAATAATTATTCAACTTTTTTTGAATTGTTTGTAGATTTTAGAAGTTATGTTAATTTCTTTTTATTACAAGATTTGGTTACTGATGATTATAATAAAATTAAGTTTTATCATCCATTTAATGATTTCGAAGTTTCTCCCCTACCAAAAACAGTTGATGAATACCATGAGTATAAAAGGAAAAACCTGGAGTTTATAAATAATAGAAACAAAAGAATAAAAGATTGGGCAATTCACAATTTATAATTAATATTAAGAACGAGAATAATCGTTCTTTTTTCATCCTAAAAACAGAAAGGAAGTAATAAAAAATGTTTGATAAAATCAAAAAATATTTTACTAGAAATGAAACAAGCGACTTGAAAAATACGCCTAAATGGCTTATTCATCTACTTGGTGGAAATGAAACATATTCTGGTGAACAAGTAACTACTAAAGAAGCGATGAATATTGCAGTAGTTTATGCTTGTGTAAGAATACTATCAAATCATGTCGCAATGTTACCGCTACAATTATTTAGAAACAAGGGTGGAAAAAGAATTAGAGCATCCGACCATGAGATAGCCAAGATTATAGAATTTAGACCCAATCCATATATGACACCTTTTCAATTCAAACAAACTATGGAATCACATCGGCAACTTTACGGAAACGCTTTTGCAGAAATTGAATGGTCTTCTACTGCTATTGCTAATCTTTTAACATTAGAATCATATGAAGGACATTTAGGTACCGCCCAACTTTTTAAAGTCCCCTTCCATTCTAAACGTAAATCATAATGATCAGTTGATGCTATATGATGTTGAACTACAAACTTTAGTAACTTTATCTTTTTATTATATTTTTCTAAATTACTCATACTATCACTATCAACAGTTTCTATAAAAACATAAATTTTATACAAAAAAAAGAAGCATAAGTTGCTTCTAATGGTTAGAACTTCTTAGTTCTTACTAATGACTTTTATTTATAATTAAATAACTGTAACATTAACTGCTTTAGTTTTAGAATTATCTTTTGGGTCAATTTCAATATCAAATGTAACTTTTTGTCCTTCTTCAAGAACTTTATATCCTTCTCCTACAATTGCAGAGAAGTGTACAAAAATATCTTCTTTAGTATTATCGTTTGTAATAAAGCCAAATCCTTTATCGCTTTTAAACCATTTTACTGTACCTTGATTCATGTTTCCTCCTTAATAACACATTCCTTATTAATATAATATTTGAATGCCGCTATAATTATATCGCAATATTGACAAATAAGTCAAAAGAAATGTTAAATTTGACTATTTTAATGTAATGTGATAAAGTTTATTCTAGTTTTAATTAAGGGAAGCCTTTGATTTAGAAGGTTTCTCTTTTTTAATGAAAAGGGGTAAAAATGAAATTTACAGAGTTAAAAATTAACGAAAAATTGAAAAAAGGTATTGAGAGTGTTGGATTCGATGAAATGATGCCAATCCAAGAAGAAACAATACCAGCTATATTAAAGGGAGAAAATATTATTGGTGAAGCAGAAACTGGTACGGGTAAAACTGCTGCTTTTGTTGTACCTTTATTAAATAATATTAATTTTGCATCTGGCAATGTTGAATGTTTAATAGTAACACCAACTAGAGAGTTAGCTATTCAAATAGTTAATGAGATTAAAAAAATTGGTGAATATTTAAATCCAAGCTATGCAACATTAGTTGGTGGAATGTCGATTAGAGATCAGGTAAGAGATTTAAGAAACAAACCATCTATAGTTGTTGGAACATTAGGAAGAATAAATGATCATATTCGTAATAAGAAACTTGATTTAAGTAATGTTAAATATTTTGTACTAGATGAAGCGGATGAAATGTTAAAAGAAGGATTTAAAGAAGATATAACAATTATCAATAAACAAATACCTAAAGATAAACAAACATTATTATTTAGTGCAACTATTTCAAAACAAATATTATCATTAAGTAAAACAATTATGGATGATTATAAATTTATTAGTGTTAAAAATAAAGTGAATCCAGCAACTAATATCGATCAATATTATATTGTAATGAAAGAAAAACATAAATTTTCAACTTTAACAAAATTACTAGATGTCGATAATCCAAAATCAGCTATTATCTTCGGACGTACAAAAAGAAGAGTTGATGAATTAAATGACGCCTTAAACAAATGTGGTTATAAATCAGTAGGTATTCACGGAGATTTAACTCAACAACAAAGAAACTCAGTTATGACTAAGTTTAGAAAAAATCAAATTAATATTTTAGTTGCAACTGATGTTGCTGCTAGAGGATTAGATATAAGTGATGTAACTCACGTATACAACTTTGATTTACCACAAGAGATAGAATTTTATATCCATCGAGTTGGACGTACAGGTAGAGCTAAAAAACATGGTATTTCATATTCATTTATTAAAGACACTGAATTAAACCATGTAAAAAGAATTGAAAAAGAAACTAATGTAACTATAACTAAAAAAGAAATTCCTACTGCAGAAGAAGTTTGGAATGCTAGATATAAAGATATTGAAAATACTATTTCAAAAAAAGTTTTAGAACTAGATTTTACTAAAACTAACAAATTTGCAAATGAATTAATTGATAAATATGGTGCAGAAAAATTAACATCTATCTTAATCGAAACATTATCTAATAAAACAGATATCAATCTTGTATCACTAACTGGTGAACCTCCAGTTAAATCTAAAGGACAAGGTAGTAATCGTAAGAGAAATTTCAGAAGAAAAGATAGAGGGTTCGGAAAAAAAGCTAGAGGATT
>CAYUEQ010000010.1:0-19221 GCA_964443805.1 uncultured Muribaculaceae bacterium | reverse complement strand
AGAGGATTCGATAGAAAAGATAAAGGATTTGGAAGAAAAAACAACCGAAGAAGATAACCACTAAAATTAGTGGTTTTTTTTATTATAAATTGTCGATACTAAATTCAGGTGATAAAGTTGAATTCTGTTTGGATGAAAGATTATATTAAAAGAGATTTAAAAAGTGTAAATAGAGATTTAAACTCCCCTGTTTTGATTATTGGTGGAGGTATTGCTGGTTTAATGTGTGCATATAATTGTATGAAAAGTAATATTAAATTCATATTAGTTGATGGTAAAAAACTTGCCCAAGGAGTTAGTGCATCAACTACTGCTCAAGTAAGTGTTGGACATGATAAAGTATATGATGATATTATCAAAAAACATGATGAAAAAAAAGCTGTTGAATATTTAAAATATCAAATAAGAGGTTTAGAAGAGATTAATAAAATAATTAAAGAAGAAAAAATAAAATGTGATTATAAAGAAGAAAGTACTATTGCATGTGCAACTGAAGAAAAAAATAGACATTTATTAGCTACTCAATATCAACTATTAAGTAAACATTATAAAGATATTAAATGGTTATCAAAACCAAATGATCCTTTTAATAATAAAGTAGGAATTGAATATACAAAACAGTTTATCTTTAATCCAATGAAATATATGATGAGTATTATAGATATTTTAATTAAAAATAAAGTCCCAATTTATGAAAATTCTTTAGTAACTAAAATTAATAAAAATGATAATAAATATGAAGTTATAATAAATGATAAGTATAAAATTAATACTTCTAAAATTATTATGGCTTGTCATTATCCTTTTTTAAATCCTGATAATTTATATTTTGCTAAAATTTATCAAAGTAAATCTTATGCAATAGCATTTAAAACAAAATTGAAAATACCAGCTAATTATATAACTCTAGATCCACCCTATTACTATATACGTACTTATGATAAAGATACATTAATAATTGGTGGTTCTGATCACTATACAGGAGACAGTACTAATATTGAAGATAGTTATCAAACTTTAATTGATAAAATTTATGATTTAGATAAAGATGCAAAAATAGTAAATAAATGGTTTACTCAAGACTGTATCCCTATTGACTCACTCCCCTTTGTCGGTAGATACTCAAATAAAAACCCCAATATTATCTTAGTAAGCGGTTTTCAGAAATGGGGATTTACAAACAGCCACGTAGCAGCTTTAAACGTTGTAAATTTACTTCTTAATAACAAAGAGGATAAATTGTGCACTCCAAAGCGAAACACTCTAAATAAGGACTTAAAATCTACTTTTAGAATGATTGGTCACAGTATCAATGGACTATTAATAAGTAAATTAAATATTCCTAAATATGAATTAGAAGATATCAATATTAATAGTGGTAAAGTTTTAAGATTAAACAATAAAAATATCTTAGTCTATCGAGAAAATAAAGATAAATATATTTTTTTAAAAAATAAATGTACCCATATGGGTTGTTCTTTAATATGGAATGATAGTGATAAAGTATGGGAATCTAAATGTCATGGTTCTATTTTCGATAAATATGGTCAAGTTATTTATGGACCTGCAATAAAAAATCTAGAAAAACTAGATTATTAAATTCTTTTTACTTTAGTTAATACTTTAGTAATTTTATTTTTATCAATTAAATTTTGATATTCAGTTACTTGTTCTAAATCTTTATTCTCTTTTAATAACTCATATAATTTAAGTTCTAAATATGAGTAGACAATCTTATAAGCTGGATTACTCATTTTTTTCATATCAAATCCAAAATCTAATGCAGTAAAGAATTTTAAGACATCTTTTTGATCTATATATTGAGATAAATGATTAACTAGTCCAACAAAGTCATTTTGAAAATAGTGTTTTTCCATTGCCTCTTTACCAATTAATAATTCTAAAAAGATAGCAAATCTTACTTCTTCGTTATAGAATTTAGATTTTTGATTAAATATTCTTCTTTGACATAAATCAGTATATCCTTCATTCAAAGCTTTACAACAAGATATTTTATCTAAATAATGAACAAAACCTGTTTGTGTAACATCAGTTTCTTTATCATGATAAGTACTCGCCATATGAAATACTTCATGCCATAATGTACTATCTAGTGTATATTCGATAGTATTTTTTTCAGTACTATATTTACCACCAATACCAAGTAGCTTTAATTTATTATTTTTACTTATTTTTAAATCTTGAATATTATAATAAAAATTCTTTAAGTTTCTTCTATTAATGTTTTTTCTAAATAGTTCTATCATCTCTTCATGTTCTTTTGGAATCGTTGTAGTACTAGTTGTCCTCTTAGCTGTTTTCATTCTATAAAAGTTTTCTAATATCTTTTTTTCATTCATCTTATAAAAAGCATAACTAACTCCACCATTAGCAACCATATATGGCGCAAGATAGTTTAAAATTAAATCATCCATAATAATCCCCGACTTTTGCCATATATTATATGTAAAAAATCACAAATGTCAACTTTTTATGAAATACATCCTATGCTATAATATTTTATAAGGAGATCATAAAATGAATAATATAAAAATAGTTGGGCTTGTCGGTAGTTTAAGAAAAGAATCATATAACAAAAAAGCAATGCTTGTAATTAAAGATTTATTACCTACAAATGTTTCTTTAAAACTTGCAAATATAAGTAATCTTCCTCTTTTTAATGAAGATTTAGAAAAAGATATTCCTGCATCAGTTGCTACATTTAATGAGTTATTAGCTAGTGCAGATGCTTTTATAATTGCTACTGCAGAATATAACTATTCCATTCCTGGAGTATTAAAAAATGCCCTAGATTGGGCATCAAGAGATAAAAACAAACCACTAGTAGGTAAACAAACAGCAATCATCAGTGCTTCTTTAGGCTTTTTAGGTGGTGCTAGAGCACAATATCATCTACGACAAGTTTGTGTAAGTTTAGATATGAATCTACTTAATAAGCCAGAAGTATTTATTTCAAAAGCTAATACAAAGTTTAATGAAGATGGTAAATTAACAGATGAAAAAACTGAAGAATATCTTAAAAAGACAATTGATAAATTAATTAATACTATTCAAAAATAAAATACAAAGTTAATTTCTTTGTATTTATACTTCTTCTTTAAAAAAAGATACTTTATCAATAACATATTCTTTAGCTTCATCGTAAGTCATTCCAAATATTATAGCTACTTCTGTATAAAAATATTCTTCCGCTAATTTAAAATAATTATTATCTCTTTCTCCAATTTTTTTGTTGTTATCTAGTCTTTCTTTGTTTCGAAGAAATGTAGTTTTGATAATTCTAATTAAGTCTTCATGACTATTATTTTTTAATAATTTTTTATATTCATTTTCAATTAACTTATCTTCAATATCTAAAGGTTCAATTTCTGGAATCTTAGCAATTATTGCTTCCATCTCTTTTTTAGATATTAAATCACGAATATTTTCATTATCTTTTGCTATAGTAATTGTTAGAGACTTATCGCTAAGAGGTTCTAAAACATATACAGGTATATCTTTTGCATTATTTTTAATATTTTTAACTAAACACACATCTTTTTTATATACAAGGTGTTCATCAATTTTAAACATATTATCCTCCTATCTAGAATAGTGATTATTAAATAATTTTAGTAAGAAAGGATATGATAAAAGATGTCTTTTATAGTTAGACATCTTCAAACATCGTTTTTAAAACTTACAACTAAATTATTCTACACTATGTTCCACTAATTCAATTATATCACAAATTAAGGTATTTTAGTAGACTTTAGACAAAATTAACCAATATCCCTCATTATTTTTAATATATATATTATAATTTAAAGAGCATACTAATAATGGTGATAATTATGATTAATAAACTAAAAATGAATCTAATAATTTCTTCGTTTATATTATTTGGGGTTGGAACATTATTACATTTTTCTTATGATTTATTAAATAATAATTTTTTTGTTGGTCTAATTGCTCCAGTAAATGAAAGTGTTTTTGAACATCTAAAATTAGCTCTGTACCCAATATTCTTCTGGTGGCTTTTATTTTATTTACTAAAACATAAGAAATATTCTTTAGATAAAAGTAAATGGTTTTTTAGTTGTTTTAATGCAATGATTTCATCTATTGTTATAATTATTTCAATTCATTATGTTACTAAGTATGGTTTTGGAATCAAATCAGTAATAGTAGATATTATATCTTTATATATTGCTATATTACTAAGTCAGTTAAAAGGATATAAAATTTATAATAATATATTAGATAAAAATAATCTTTTTAATATCATTTACATATCATCTCTTATTATTTTGTTTATATATTTTTCTATAAACCCACCTAAACTACCAATGTTTAAAGATGAAAAAACAAAAACTTATGGCATTTACAAACTTACTGATTAAGAATATTTTTTTTATTTGTTTGAAACTTTTGAAAAATAAGATATACTTTTAAGTGGTGGGTAGTTATGAATCAAAATATTCCTAAAATAATAAAAGACATAAGATCTAAAAACAATTATACACAACAACAACTAGCTGATATCTTAGGTGTTACTTATCAAGCAGTTTCTAAATGGGAGAATGGAAAAAATCTACCTGATATTGCTATCTTACAAGATATTAGTGAAAAGTTTAATATTGATATTGAACTTTTATTTACTGGTAAGAAAAAAAAGAAAAAGTTAACGTTGGTTGTTTTGAGTATTCTTATTTTAGCAATTATAGGTTTTGGTATAAGTTTTATCTTAAACGATAAAGAATCTTTTGAATTTCAGAATTTAATATCAAATAACAAAGATTTTAAAGTAAACGGAGTTATCGCATTTTCTGCTAAACAAACTTCTATTTATATTTCAGATATAAAAACAACCATTAAAGATGATACTAAATATAGTGTTTTAGAATGTACATTATATGAATTAAATGGGAAAAGTCATACTATGATAAGTAAATGTGGAGATATTTCAGATAAAGAAGCTTGTAAAAACAACAGCCTTTCAGAATTATTAAAAAATGTAACATTCAATATTAAAGACTTTTCTAGATCTTGTAAAAATTTTGAAAACAATGATTTATATTTAGATATTAATGTTGTTGATGAAAAAAATAAAAATATTAATTATAAAGTTCCTCTATTGTTAGAAAAAAAATGTACTTAAAAACCACTCAACTTGTAGTTGAGTTTTTTCAACCTTTAATTTATTGAGGATTATCCTTTTAAGCTTTAAAATTAAAGTTAGGAGGAAATATTTATGAAAAAGAAATTAATTGTTATAGGTTTTATAATTATACTATTAATTGTAATTACTTATAATAATAAATCTACAAATAAAAAAGAAGTAGATTTAACAAAAAATTTAATAGCAATACAAAGTAAAAAAGAAAGTGATTTTAAAACTGAGGGTTTTACAGTTGATAACCCAAATATTATATTAAATCCATATGGTAATTCACCACTTAGTGCTTTAATAATATTTGAAACAACAAATAAAATTAGTCCAAAAGTAACTATAAAAGGAAAAGATAAACATAGTACCTATACTCATACCTTTGATAGTAACAAAAAACATTACTTACCTATTTATGGTTTATATCCTGATAAAACTAACATTATAATAGTAGAATATTTAGATAATGACCAAAAGATTAAAAAAGAATTTAAGATTGAAACTGAAAAGTTACCAGATGATTTTATATTACCGACAAACATAAAAGCTAACAAAGATAAGTTATCTAACGAGTTATATTTCTTTTCACCATCGAGTAAAGGATATACATGTGCTTATGATGTAAATGGTGATGTTAGATGGTATTTAACTAATAATGCATTATGGAAAATAGATAGATTAAAAAATGGTCATCTTTTAGTAAGTACAGAAAGACGAATAAATGCTCCCTACTATATGACTGGGTTATATGAAATAGATTTATTAGGTAAAATATATAACGAATACAGTCTTGAAGGTGGCTATCACCATGATTATTATGAAATG
This sequence comes from uncultured Muribaculaceae bacterium, assembly GCA_964443805.1. Classification (GTDB taxonomy): domain Bacteria; phylum Bacillota_I; class Bacilli_A; order RF39; family UBA660; genus CAYUEQ01. The sequence goes on along the minus strand of CAYUEQ010000010.1, from coordinate 13,226 downwards.
GAAAACGGTAACCTACTAATCGCATCAGATGATTTTAGTGGTGGAACTGTAGAAGATATAATTGTGGAGTTAGAAAGAGATACCGGAAATATAATTAAAACCTTTGATTTAAAAGATATCTTAAAACAAACAGATGGTAAAAGTGATAATTGGACAGAATATGATTGGTTCCATAACAATTCAGTTTGGTATGATAAAAAAACTAATTCTATCACCCTATCTGGTCGTCATCAAGATGCAGTAATTAATATTGATTATGAAACAGGAAAATTAAATTGGATTATTGGAGATTCAACTAATTGGAGTAAAGAATATCAAAAATATTTCTTTAAGCCAATCGGTGAATTAGAATGGCAATGGAGTCAACATGCAGCAATGATAACTCCAGAAGGATATGTATTTATATTAGATAATGGTAATAACAAATCTAAAATAAAAGAAGAATTTGTACCTGCAACTAAAAGTTATACTAGAGGTGTTATGTATGAAATAGATACCAAAAATATGACTATTAAACAAATATGGCAATATGGAAAAGAACGAGGAAGTAAATTTTATTCACCATATATTTCCGATGTTGATTACTTAGATAAATCTCATTACATTGTTCATTCAGGTGGTATAGTATATAAAGATGGTAAAATACAAAACGCTCCTGCTGGACTATCTGGAGCAGATAAATTAGTATCAACTACTGTAGAGATACTTAATGATGAAGTTATTTTTGAAATAAATTTACCGACAAATAATTACCGTGTAGAAAAAATGAGTTTATATGAAGATGATAAACAACTTGAGTTTAGTAAAGCTAAAAGAATTGGTTCATTAGGTCAAACCAAAATAGATAGTAAAAAATTTGGGTTTATGTCCAACTCTATAAAAATAGATGATGAGTATAAATCTCATAATATTACTCTAACTAAAGAAATAGATAGATTAGTTGTAAGTGGTCAATTTAAGAAAGACCAAGATATAAATGTTATCTTATATAAAAATATGAATCAAAAATTATATAATATTAGAGTTAGTAAAAAACCATATACCGCACTATGTTTAGATATATTCACCGAAGAAGAAAATGAATTTGGTATTACAGTAACAAAATATATTAATTCAGAAAAATTAAAAGGAAAATATTCTATTTATATTCAAATTGATGATAAAATATATAATACAAAAAAATCTGTAACATTCAATAAAAACTAGCTATGCTAGTTTTTTAAATACTTTAAAATAATTTTATAATCTTCAACTAGATCTTCTAATCTTTTAGAGGCATAAGCAGGACTAGTTGAAGGTAGATAAGTTGCTTCTATTTTAGTTTTGGGATAAATATATTTTTGATATATTTCATAAGCTTTTCTACCATTAGTAAATACTGCTTTTATATTACATTTATCTGTTATTATCCATAATTCATTTACTTTTATGTTTTTAATACTAGCATCACTTGAACTAATTATTTCACATGATTTTATGGAATCCCATAATGCAATATTATGTTTAAGCAAGAATTTTTTATGATTAGTTATTTTTTCATTAAAAATAATTTCTAGTACTTTCCAAAATCGATTATGAGGGCTTGAATATGGAAAACCAAATTCTCTTGATTTAATACTAGCTACAGTACCTACAAATAATATTTTTGAATTTTGATCATAAATAGGTCCATAGGGATGAATTACTTTTTCATACATATTATTCCTACTTTCTTTATAATAAATCGGCATTAGTAATTAAAAATAACTTTTTGTTTTTATAAAAAGCATAAAAAACATCCTCAACAGTTAAACTCTTATTAGTTAACTGATTTATTAACCATTCTTCATCCTTTTTTAAATATGGCAATGCTTTTTTTTGTATTCTACCATCGACAATTAAAGGCATTGGGTATTTAGTTTTTAATTTTAAAAAGTTATATTCAAATACCGATAATTTGCCATTTGGTTCAAGAAAAGCATATTCAACATTATCAATACTTTTTATACTTTTTTGTCTTAAATGAAGAAGTAAATCATCTAAACTATATCTTTGTTTTACCATTTGTTTATAATTAACTTTTCCATTAATAATAATAGGAGTCGGTTTACCTCCAAAAATATTTCTAAAAGTTCTAGATTTTAAAGATATCCATGCTAGTAATAATTCTAATATAACTAGTACTATAATAGGTATAATTGTAAAAAAGATTGAATCTTGAATATTTTCAATACTAATAGCAACTAACTCTGCAATTAAGATAGATATAATTAAATCAATTATTCCTAACTGCCCTACTTCTCTTTTCCCCATAATTCTATATGCCAAAATTATAAAAAAATAAAAAAATACAGTTCTAAATAAAATTGAATATATCTCCATTTAATCACCTTTAATATATTATGGCTCTAATCATATTGTTTTAAACATTAACATATTATCTAGTAGGTGATTTTATGGTGAGTAAGATTAAAAAATTAAAACAAACAACTATATTATGTATTATATTATTTAGTTCGGTTATTTTAATTTCTTTATTTAATTTAATTAATTTATTTAGTGCTGATTTTTGGTATATAATTAATATGATTTTAGTTGTTTTGTTCTTTTTTGTATTAGGAATAAGAAGTGGTAAAAAAGCTACTAAGAGAGGCTTTTTATCAGGTCTTAAAATAGGGTTTATTACATCCATGGTATTTTTCCTATTATATATAATATTTTTTGGTTTTAATATTCATTTAAAAACAATTCTGTATTACACAATATTAATTATATCTAGTATATTGGGTTCAATGGTTGGTATAAATAAAAAAGAAGATGATTAATTAAAATTAATTTCATAATCTCCTTCTTTTTTTATTAAGTATGATTCATCTTCATTAAAGTATTCATTAGTTATTGGATTAACAATTCTATCTTTAATATATCCATATTCAATTAAATCTTTTATATATATTTTTTCATTCACACATTTTTTTTCTAAAATACATAATGTTGCTTGTTCTTTTATCTTAGCAATTTCTGAATTATATATTTTTTGTTTATGATTGTAAGATACTTTTAAGAATGTTGGAATTAAAATTATCAATATCAATGTAGTAATACTGATAAAAATAACAGGATTATTTTTTTTCATTTTTATCACCATAATAATTTTTAATAAATTCTGCTCTATATTCTAGTATATTATCATTTTTAATTGCAACACGAAGATCTTTAGTTATATCTATTAGATATTTTATATTATGAATTGAAACTAATCTAGCCCCAAAAGTTTCATTTGCAACAAGTAAATGCCTGATATAACTTCTAGTATAACTTTTACATGCATAACAATCACAATTATCATCTAATGGAGTAAAATCTTCTTTAAATTTAGCATTTCTTAAATTTATTTTCCCATATTTAGTATAGGCATTCCCATGTCTTGCTAGTCTGGTTGGTAAAACACAATCAAATATATCAATACCACGGATAACATTTTCGATAATATCGATAGGATCTCCTACTCCCATTAAATATCTTACCTTGTCTTCTGGTAAATATGGAATTGAATAATCAACCATTTGATACATAATTTCTTTAGGTTCTCCAACACTAGTTCCACCTATTGTATATCCATCAAATCCAATAGCAACTAATTCTTCAGCACATCTTTTTCTCAAGTGAGGATAGATACCTCCTTGAACAACTCCGAATAATGATTGTAATTCATTATTAAAAGCATTTTTAGATCTTACTGCCCATCTGATAGTTCTTTCTACACTATTAGTTACATACTCTTCTGTTGCAGGGTAACCGATACATTCATCAAATACAATTGCAATATCACTATCTAATTTATTTTGAATTTCAATTGATTTTTCTGGTGTTAGAAATAAACTAGAACCATCAATATGACTTTTAAACTTTACTCCCTCTTCAGTTATATCTTTAGGTTTAGCTAAAGAAAATACTTGAAATCCTCCTGAGTCGGTTAGTATTGGTCCATCATAGTTCATAAATTTATGTAATCCGCCAGCTTTATTAACGATTGTCTCTGTTGGACGTAACCATAAATGATAAGTGTTAGCTAGTATTATACCTGATCCTACTTCTTTAATCTCTTCCGGTGATAATGTTTTTACTGTTGCTTGTGTTCCAACAGGCATAAACATAGGAGTTTCAAAAGTACCATGATTTGTTTTTATTAAACCAAGACGAGCTTTTGTATTAGATTCTTTTTTTATTAATTCATATTCTACTTTCATATAAAAACTCCTTCATTTAATCAATTATATCATTTTTCTTATCAATTAAAAAACAACTAGATATTGTTTATTATATCTAATTGAGTTTTTAAACGATTTATTAATCTTTTATTGGTATTTAGTTTTCTTACTTTACCTGGAATAGAATTTATTTCACAGACATAGTATCCTTTATCATTCTGTAAAATATCTACTGCACAGCACCATATACCTAGTGCATCAGCAGCACTTTCAGCTAGTTTTACTAATTCTGTATTATCTCCTTTAAAGCGGTATACTTTAGCTCCTAGGCTATAATTTGCTCTAAAATCATTTTCATTAACTCTTACTGCAGAGCCTTGATATTTACCATTGATAACAAAACTTCGATAATCTCCACCTTTTGATATATCAATATATTCTTGAAAAATACATATTCCTTCAAATGTTTTTAAAACAGTATTAAATTCATCTTTGTTATTTATTAAAAATATATTCTTTCCTTTAGAACCAAAAGAAGGTTTAATAATAAATTTAGGTCCTAAAAGTTTAACAACATCTTTATAGGTAAAATCTCTTCTTTTTACACCACTAGATATATATATACTTTTAGGAATAGAAATACCTTTTTCAGTTAATATTTGATATGTTTTAAGCTTATTCCTAGAGTTAGACATCGACTCACTACTATTAAATACTTTTACTCCTAATAATTCAAATTGTCTAGCTAGATATAAATCATATTTTTTCATAAATACTATTTTAGGTAATACAGCTATTTCCTTTTTATCATAAAGTAATTTATTATTCTTCCCATCACAAACAATCGTAAATAAATGATCACTTAAAATTGATAAGTCCATATTATGTTTTTCATAAGCATAATCAATAAGATTATTTAGGGTTTTGTTTTCAATCTTTTTTTCATACATTGTTTTAGTATAAATAATCCATACATCCATATTTTCACCTCTTTATAAATTATTTTTTATCTCTTCTACTACTCTTTCATTTAATGAAACTACTTTAGCTCTTTTATCTTTTAAGCTAATTACAACAAATCCATTATTGTTTATCTCATCAAATACTTTATCATTTTCTATTTGGTCTAGTGCAGTATCATAAATTTTATTTAGAGTGGTAAATGTTTGGTAATCAAATGGTTCATGAGCTCTATCATAGTATAGTGCCTCTAATAGTTTTTTTATTAGAATTACTAATTCAGTTGAATTTAGTGATGTTTTAACATTACGTACTTCAACAACTCTTTTACCTAAATAATTTACCCATAAATATTTACTACTAATTGTTCTTTGATACTTTAAGTATTCATCAAAATCCCATATAAATTTATATTGCTTATAAATGTTTTCTTCAAAGAAGTTTTCTTTTTCAGATAAATATGCAGTTAATCTTTTATGTGATTCATGTAAATTTGAAATATCATATTGATTAAAATTTAAGTGTATACCACAATTTTTTTCTTTTGAAACGTTTATTAAACCTTGAGAAAACTTTATTATTTCTTGAAGATTATTCCAAAACTCATAAATTTCATCTACAGATAGCGGATCTAAAACTATCTCAAAATTATAATCTCCAATTACAGTCCAATCTTTAACAATATATCCTTTGTCTCCAACTATTTTTTTAATATTTTTTAACAGTTGTCTAATAAATGAATATTTGTCTCGTTGTAGTGTTACAGAAACTTCTATTTCTATACCAACTTGATCATAGTTAATAACATCAGCTAATTTACGTTTATAACCAAAAGCTGGTTTTATGTCTAAGATTTTGTCATATCTAGCAGTAAAATCAAAAGATTTATTAGTTGTTTTAGTAGTTAATAATTTATAATCTTTTTTACCTTTTTTATCTTTGAATATTACTCCAGTAAATATGTTTTTAGTCTCTAATATATTAATTAGACCTAACATAGCATTAATAACAATTGCTACTTGTTTTTTATTAGTATGAAATTCACGTGATTTTTTTCCTATTTCAATTTGCATTGTTTTGATATTTAAATCTTTGTTTAATCGACTTGAAATAGTTTTTTTACCACCACTATGTATTGCATCAACAGTTATATTACCTATTTCATGTTTTTTAAGTTCTTTAATTATTTCTTTTACTAACGACTTATTATTATTTATATTTTTATAATTATTTACTCCTAAATCAAAATCTGAAATGTTATTTTGTTCCATCGCGTGGAGATCTAATACAAAATCAATTTTGTTTTCAATAATATATTTTTTTAAATACTCATAATAAAAATTGTTTTCACTGTCAAAGTTAGGATCATAATTTATTTCTTTATTTATATAGATTACATGACAATTTGATAATTCAGATAAAACTCTTATTAAGGAGTATGTCAAATAATCTTTTACTTTCTTTTTACCTTTTCTTTTGTGCTCAAAAGTATGTGGTGCGGAGAGTAGTATACTATTTTTTCCTTTTTTAATGTTAATTTCGTCTATCTTAATTAATTTTTTATCTCTTCTGTGACTTCTTAAAATTCTTCTTATTTCTTTTAGCACATTGTTTTCCTCCTTTATTTGATGAACATAGCATCTCCAAACGAGAAAAACCTATATTCATTATTTATAGCTTCTTGATATGATTTAAATATTAAATCTTTACTTGCAAAGGCACTTACTAACATTAGTAATGTACTTTTTGGCAAATGGAAATTAGTAATTATTCCATCGATTGCTTTGAACTTATATCCTGGGTAGATAAATATATCCGTATAACCACTACATGAGATAAATTCCTTATGATTAGTTAAAACTGTTTCAAGAGTTCTAATACTTGTAGTCCCAACAGCATATATCTTATTACTATTATATTTAGCTTTATTTAAAATATTTGCCGTTTTTTCTTCCATGACATAAAATTCACTATGCATTTTATGATCATTTATTTTTTCAACATTAACAGGTCGAAAAGTACCAAGACCAACATGTAAAGTTACCTCAGCGATTATTACTCCTTTATCAGTTAATTGTTTTAATAAGTTCTTAGTAAAATGTAATCCAGCAGTTGGTGCAGCAGCACTACCTGAATTGGTTGCATACACTGTTTGATACCTGCTTTTATCACCCAAAGTCTCTGTTATATAAGGTGGTAACGGAACATTACCTAATCTATCTAATAACTCATTAAAAATACCAGTATAAAAAAATTCGATTAAAATAAGTCCTTCTTCTTTTATTTCTACTACTTTAGCTTGTAATAAATCATTTCCAAAAGATATAATAGTATCTTTTTTTAATCTTTTTACTGGCTTTGCTAAACATTCCCAAACATCTTCTTTTATATTTTTTAATAAAAGTATTTCTATCTTTGCTTTTGTTTCTTTTTTTTCACCAATCAAACGCGCTGGTATTACTTTAGTATTATTGATTACTAATACATCTCCTGGATTAAAGTAATCAATTATGTCTTTAAATTGACAATGAGTAATATTACCAGTCTTTTTATCTAGTGTCAACAACTTTGAACTAGACCTGTTTTTAATTGGCTTTTGAGCAATTAAATGGTTGGGTAAATGATAATTATATTCTTCTACCTTCATGTTTTTCTCGGAGACTTTTATCATTTATTATTCTTAACTCTGATTTTTTAGTAAATTGAGCAACCCCATTACATAAATCATTAAATTTTTCAGGATTTGACATAGCTTGTCTTAATTCTTTTCTAATTTGAATTTCAATTATTTTTAAATCTTTTGGCAAATTACCTTGTTCAACTAATTCAACTAATTGATCTTCAAATGTTTTAAATTTAGGATTTGGTCTTCTACCTATAACTGGATTTATATTTAATTTATCATTAATAATACTTGTTTCAGTTAGTGATTCTTGTAAATCATCAATAATTCTATAATCACTATTAATACCTTTTGTAGCAACACCTACTGGGGATTTATAGGAGCTACTCATACCTCTTATAATATTTATTTGCTTTATATCACAATTATTTACTAAATCAATTAATACTTGTATATCAGCATAATTAAAGTTATCAGTTATTAATGCTGATGCATCAGTATTAGTTGCAATACCATATGACAAAGACCCAGTAAACATTTCTCCTTTTTTAGAATAGTCATCATATTTAACTGTTTTTCTAAATGGAGTAAGTAATAATACAGGTCCACCTTCAACTATTACAGTTGAAGAAGCATTTGTCTTTAGCAATTCATTAGCACTTAATACAGCATTCATTACATTGTCTTCTTGCATAAATAGCACCTCTTTCAAAATTATTATAAATGAAAAAAAAATAAAAAGCTATATATTTTTAACATTTATTTTTATTATAATTTTATGTTTACATTAACATATTTTATTAAATCTTCACTTATTTCTTCGATTGTTTTTATTTTGTTATTTACTGCACATTCAATAGTTTTAAAATTATATTTTAAAGCTATTTCTTGATAAGCTTTTTCTGAGTTAATTAAATTTTGTTCTTCTTTTTCTAACTCATCTGGTTTTTCTTTTCTGTTTTCTCTTAACTCTTTAATTTGAGGAATTGGCATATGAAGATAAATTGCTAAATTAGGTTTCAGTAACCCTAAAAACTCAAATTCTAATTTTTCAATCCATTCATAGGTCTCAATTCGCATCTTTTTATCAGATAACTTACCTGCTTGATGAGCCATATTAGAATAGACATAACGATCTAAGATTATATTAATTCCTGCATTTAACATATTCTCTATTTTATCAATATTATATAATCTATCAGCTGCATAGTATAAAGATGCAACTTTAGGTGGAACATTGATTGCTCCTTCTTTAAACCATCCCTCACATATATGTTTTTTACCTAAGTATGGTCCTCCTATTATTTTACCAGTTGGACTATCATAATTAGGAAATGAAAAATACTCACATTTTACATTATTTTTATTTAAGTATTCAATTAGTAGTTTAGATTGAGTTTCTTTTCCTGAACAATCAGTTCCTTCAATAACAATTAACTTACCTTTTTTCATATAATCTCCTCTTAAAATATTTTTGTTTCATGATCTATCTCTAAATGATCATAGGCTTTTTCTGTTGCTACTCTACCTCTTTGGGTTCTTTTAATAAAACCTTCTTGCATTAAAAATGGTTCAACAACATCTTCGATAGTCGATACTTCTTCTCCAATAGATGTTGCAATAGTTTCAACTCCAACAGGTCCACCATTAAATTTAGTAATTAAACTCATTAAATACTCAATATCAATTCCATCTAAACCATAGTTATCTACCTTAAGTCTTTTTAAGGAATTTTGAGTTATATCCATAGTTACTACACCTTCACCTTCAACTAAGGCGAAATCTCTGACACGTTTAAATAATCGATTTGCAATTCGAGGTGTTTTTCTGCTTCTTCTTGCTAGTTCATATGCTGCATCATCTTCTACACCTACATCTAGTACTCGACTTGTTCTTTTAATTATTTTAAATAATTCTTCATCGGTATAGTAATTAAGCTTATTAACTATTCCAAATCGGTCTCTAAGAGGAGAAGAGACATCTCCTGCTCTTGTTGTTGCCCCAACTAATGTAAATGGTGGTAGGTCTATTTTAATGCTTCTAGTCGCCCCATCACTACCAATTATAATATCTAATTCAAAGTCTTCCATTGCTGGATATAATATTTCTTCAATAAATTTTGGCATTCGATGAATCTCATCGATAAATAATACATCTCCAGGTTCTAAAGTTGATAAAACTGCTGCTAAATCCCCTGACTTTTCAATCGATGGTCCACTAGCTGTTTTTAAATTAGTACCTAACTCATTAGCAATTATATAAGCTAAAGTTGTTTTACCTAGTCCTGGAGGACCATAAAGTAAAACATGATCTAAGACTTCGTCTCTCATCTTACATGCTTTAATAAAGACTTCTAAATTAGATTTAATCTCTTCCTGACCAATATATTCATCTAAACTATCAGGACGAATAGAACTTTCAAATTCATCTTCTTTTAACTCTTTATTAGTTACAATACTTTCGTTCATTTTTATCCCTCCATTTGTTTTATTAATCTGTATACTTCTTCCCAATTTAAAGCCCTAGGGATATTACATTCTTGATTAAATTCACTATCAAAAAGAATTGCTTTTTTACCGCTTTCTAACACACTATTACATTGATAAGTGCTATCGTCGATTAATATATCTATGTTATTATCAGCACAAAATTTTCCCTTAGGACTAACTGAAAAATAAGCTTTATCAACATTTATATTATTATTTTTTAAAAATTGTTTTGAATACTCTATCCCTTTTTTACAAAATGCGTTATTTCTTGCAGTTACAATCCATAATTCATGACCGTCTGATTTTAATTTATTTATTACATCAATTGCACCATCATTAATTACTCCATTTAAAAATGTTGCTTCTCCAAATTTATCGAAAAAGTTTTGTTTATCAACAGTTTTCCATTTCCGGTAATTAGCTGTTTCTAAATTATAATTATTTTCTTCAATTATTCTTTTAACTGTCTTTACTGTATCTACTAATGTATCATCTAAATCTATACCTATTCTCATACTACTCCTACTTCATCATGCTTTTTAAAGCATCTTTAATTTGTTCTTCTATTGTTTTATTTGGATCAACTTGAGGAATAATCTTCTTAATATCATTATTCCTATATCCAAGGCCTTCCAACGCTAAAATTAATTCTTCATGTTCAACCACACTATTTATTTTATCGCCTTTAACTAATTTTCCTTTTAAATCTAAAATCACCTGACGAGCAATTTTATCTCCAATTTTAGGAAACTTCTTCAAATATATAATATTTTCTCTTTCAATAGCATCAATAATACCTGCTACTGAACCCGTTGCAAACATTGGCAATGCAACTTTGGGACCAAGACCTTTAACATTAATTAATCTTAAAAATAATTCCTTTTCTTCTATATTTTTAAAACCATATAAAGTATGTTCTACTTCTCGTATATGATTATATAAATATACAGTTACTTCTTTATCTAATTCATAACTATATGGATTAGATACATATACCTCATAGCCAATATTATTAACATCAACTACAATATAATTAGACTCTATAATAGTTACCTTTCCTTTTAAATAATTAAACATTTTTTATTCACATCCTAGAATAAGATTACCATATATTTGTTCGTCTGCCAAGATGTAAAAATTCAAGTTAAAAACCTGAATTTAATAAATATTTGTTATTCAATAGCTAGGACGACACGGAAACCATAGAGGTAGTTCGGTGCTCCTGTATCAGCAGAGAACGAGAATGCTCCATCATTAGACCCGTTGCCAGCATGGCCACCTCGAAGAAACCAGTTGAGAGTTTTAATAGGAAAGAAAGTATAATCACCATACCATCCACCATTAGTTGCACCAATTATTTTTAATGTCTCTCTTGTTGCATCTCCTAAATGTCCCCTTCCATGTGTTAAAAAGTCGGTATCATATTCATAACTATCATAATATTTTAATTCTGGAACTTCATCCCATATTCCTGATGAAGAACCAGCATAGAATGTTCCGAGTTCCATTCCTTCTTGTACTATGTTTCCCATTACACGATCACTTACTCCACCACTCATATCATATATACCATATATATTTCCAGTTGTACTTGCACCTAGCGCTTCCAAAGTAAGATTTGGATATGGATGAGGACAACTGGTAATATTTATTGTTGCATCTGGTGAACCTCCTGAACATCCTGTTAATGTTTTATTTGTCCTAGAATTTTGACGATAATTATTTATATATAATTGTTTATTTTCTTCAATATAATTATTATTTCCATATTTTCCATACTTACTATGTGAAAGGTAAGCTACTGCTCCCCATTCCATATTCTTCATCATATGAGATTCCGCATTATCATAATTATTTAATCCATATATAGCATTTGTTTCCATTTGCTTTGTCACACTAAATATCGTTGCTGTATTTACATATGTCCACATATCTAAATTTGGTTTTACTCTTAGTGAAATCGATTTTAAATTACAATTAGCTGTTGATGGTGATGTATAACATGCACTTTCTGTATCAGGACTCGTTGCAAACTTACCAACCCAGATTCCATTTAATTCACTATCTCCAAAAGTAAATGCAGGATGAGTTAGCCACTGTCCATTTTTTGAACCAGTTGATTTTGGAGTTGTTTTTCTTTCAAACATTACTTTGATTTCTTGTTCATCACAATTATCATTTAAGCAGTTTTCGTTATTGTTCGCATTCCACAAAAGGTATTTATATCTTGGGACATAAGTGTAGTATGCTAGGATGTCTGACTCAGCAATTGTTGTTCCAACATCTGCTGATTTTATCGTCTCTCTTGATTCTTCTGTTACTAGTACTGCATTCGCCCACTTTTGATTATCATAATCATACCAGCTATCGTCTTGATTATTATTATCTACTTTTATTAATGTTGATCCATCCCATGCAACAGGTATCATATTATCTACTATATCAACTTCCGGTTTTAAATCATGAGTTCCAGATTCATAAACATTTATCTTTCCATTGAATGTAACATCCATATTTGATTCTTGTGGTTTATCTAGGTTTAAAAATGTTATTTTTAATATGTAAGTATGTTCTTCATTTTGTTTTAAATTTATATTGTTTTCTATTACTTGGTTGGTACTTGTTGAAGGTATTTGTCTTTTGGTAATGTCATCACATGTACTTTGATTACTTGTACATGTTAGTTCATAAACTAGTTCATTTTGATCTATAAAGTTATTAGTAATAGATTCCCATACTAATTCATAACTTGCGTCGTATGACCCAGTGTTTAATACCTTAATTGTCTTTTCTCTTGAATCTCCTGGATTTAAATTACTGGCATTTATAGTTTGAGAATCTTCGTATGTAATTTGAAGTGTCCCCGTGGTTTGAACAACATTATCGTTTATAGTGTTTCCTGTAATAAGAGCACTAAAAAAAGAATATGTTCCTAAAGACATTAAAATAATAATAGAAATAGAT